>NZ_BCAZ01000041.1:0-52850 GCF_001320205.1 Pseudomonas sp. NBRC 111123 | reverse complement strand
AGCGGGTTTACCCGCGAAGGGGCCGGCACAGGCAACCCACAACCCTAGTTCTGCTACCATGGCGCCCTGCCCGAAAGCGACGAGCGCCAACATGCCCAACCCCCGCCCCACCCTGCCCGAACTGGCCCGCTTCAACCAGCACTTCGCCGAACGCATCGTGCCGCTGTGGCAAGGTCCGGGCTGGAACGCCGACATGGCCCTGCCCTACGAGGCGCTGGACGCCCAGCACCGTCCGTTGCCGGTGCAGCGCTACCGGGCCATGGCCTGTGCCCGTCAGCTTTACCTGTTCAGCAGCCGCATCGAGCAACCGGGCGCGGCCGAGCGGGCGGCGGCGCTGTTCCGCTCGTTGCAGAAGCACTTCCACGATGCCGAGCATGGCGGCTGGTTCTACAGTATCGACGCCCAAGGCAAGCCGCTGGACCGGCGCAAGGACCTCTACACCCACGCCTTCATCGTCTTTGCCTGCGCGCACTACTGGGGCAAGGTCGGCGAAGGCCTGGTGGAAGCCACCCTCAATGCCGCACTGGAAGTGGTGGACGAACAGTTCGCCCGGGATGATGGCTTGTATGAAGCCAGCCTCGGCGAAGACTGGGCCGACCTCGGCAGTGGCCCGCTGCAGAACCCGCAAATGCACCTGGCCGAGGCCTTCCTGCAGGTGCTGGCAGTACGCGAGGACGAGCACGTGCAGCAATCGCTGCTCAAGCTTTGCGAATCGTTGCAGGCGCACTTCATCGAACCGCAGCATGGGCTGATGCTGGAAAAGCCACGGGGCGCTGTGGATAACTGGTTTGAACCAGGGCACCAGTTCGAATGGTTCTACCTGCTGGAGACCTCGCCGTTGCTGCGGGGGATACCGCTGCATGCATCCATTGACCAGGCCTTCGGCTATGCCGAGCTATGCGGGGTGAACAATGCGGCAGTGTTGGCCACGCTCGATGTGGAAGGCAACGTGCTCGATGCGACTCAGCGGATCTGGGCACAGGCAGAATATCTGCGTGCGCTGGTGCTGCGCCCTGGCAATGAGGCGAAGCTGCTGGTGCAGTTGAAGGCGATGGAACAGCAGTTCCTGCATGCAGGTGGCTGGTATGAGTGCCGGGATGGTGAAGGGGCGGTGAGCCGGCACGATATGCCTTCGACGACCCCCTATCACTTGGCAACCTGCCTGGAAGGCTTGCAGCGCCTGGCTTGAGGCATTCCCTGTAGGAGCGGCCTCGCCGGGGCGCCGGCAAGGCCGCCCCTACAATGCTCAGCCCTTGGCCGAACGGTCGATCGAGAACCCTGCCCAGTCCTGGCTCACCGGCATCAGCTCAAGGCTGTTGATGTTGATGTGGGCCGGCTGGTTGAGGATCCAGAAGATGGTCTCGGCGATGTCCTGCGGCTGGATCGGCTCGGCGCCAGCGTAGGTGGCATCGTACTTGGCTTGGTCACCGCCGAAGCGCACCAGCGAGAACTCGCTCTCGCACAGCCCCGGCTCGATGTTGCTCACCCGCACCCCAGTGCCGCGCAGGTCGCAGCGCAGGCTCAGCGAGAACTGGCCGACAAACGCCTTGGTCCCACCATACACGTTGCTGCCCGGGTACGGATAATTGCCCGCCACCGAACCGACGTTGAGGATCGAGGCGCCACGGCCGTGGGCGATCAGGCGCGGCAGCAGCAAGCGAGTGGTGTACATCAGCCCCTTGATGTTGGTGTCGACCATGGTTTCCCAGTCGTCCAGGCTGCAGTTCTGCGCCGCATCCACCCCCAGCGCCAGGCCAGCATTGTTGACCAGGCCACGAATTTTTTCGAAGCCTGCCGGCAGGTTGGAGATGGCCTGCTCCATGGCCTTGCGGTCACGCACGTCGAGCACCAGGCCGTGCACTTCGGTCTTGGCCGACAGTTCGGCGCACAGGGCATCCAGGCGGTCCTTGCGACGACCGGTGAGCACCAGTTTCCAGCCAGCTTCGGCGAAGCGGCGGGCAGTGGCCTCGCCAAAACCGGAAGTCGCGCCAGTGATGAATACGGTGGACGTCATGCTCTGTTCCTCGCGGTAGGTTGTCATCGGCAGGTTTGCAGCATGCCCGCGCCGGGCGCCGGCAGCAAGCCGTTCAGGTCGCTGTTCATTTTTTGTTCATATGCGCCAAACCCTTGTAGCAGAGGGCTCTGCGCCAGCTATGCGCATGTTATCCACAAGGCTTTCCCCACAGATTGGGGGCAACTTGTCCACTGCGCGGAACCCTTTCAGCGCGTTGCGGTCGGTGGATATCTTTGCGGTGATGGCGCAACGCTTTCAAGCATGCTGGCTGCAGCGGTCTGTCCAAGGCTTTCCCACAGACTTATCCACAGGCATCGATGACTCTTCTGCGAAGTGCGCCCTGTGCTGAAAATGCCTGTGAAATCATCCACAAAGGGCTACTGATCAAATTATGACCAGAGCCTTGCAGGCCTCGTAAATAGAGGGATCTAGCGAGGTGCCACCATGTTTTCCACAGGCGGTTCCACATTAATGGTGGAAAAGATTCAGCCTGTGGAAACAAGGGCTTGCGAGGGGATCGTAGCTTGGCTGGAGAAAGATATGCGACAAGTTGTCCACATCGTGAACTGGGGCTGCTTTGCAGCCCCCGATACGATTCAGTGCCCGCCCAAGTACGCGTTCCTGACTTCTTCGTTGACCAACAACTCCTGCCCGGTCCCACTCATGCGGATCTGCCCGTTGACCATCACATACGCCCGGTCCGACAGCTTCAGCGCATGGTTGGCATTCTGCTCCACCAGGAAGATGGTCATCCCGGTCTTGGCCAGTTCACGCAAGGTCGCGAAGATCTGCTTGACCACGATCGGCGCCAGCCCCAGCGATGGTTCGTCCAGCAGCAACAGCTTTGGCCGGCTCATCAAGGCACGGGCAATGGCCAGCATCTGCTGCTCGCCACCGGACATGGTCATGGCCCGCTGGTTACGGCGCTCCTTCAGACGCGGGAACAGTTCGAACATGCGCTGCATGTCTTCAGCGGCGTATTGGTCGCCGATGGGGATGGTCCCCATCATCAGGTTCTCCTCGACGGTCATGTCGGGGAACACCCGGCGCCCTTCCGGCGACTGGGCGATGCCGTTGGAGGCGATGTAGTGCGAGGATTTGCGGGTGATGTCGGTGCCACGGTAGACGATATGCCCCGACGCCGCCCGCGGCTGGCCGAAGATCGACATCAGCAGGGTCGACTTGCCGGCGCCGTTGGCACCGATCAGGCTCACCGTCTCACCCTCGTTGATGTGCATCGAAACCTTTTTCAGCGCCTGGATCGGCCCGTAGAACACGTCCAGGTCCTTCAGTTCGAGAATGGGTGCACTCATACCAGTTCCTCTTCGTCGGCACCCAGGTAGGCGGCGATCACCGTCGGGTTGTGGCGGATTTCCTGCGGCGCGCCTTCGGCAATCACGTTGCCGTGGTCGAGCACGACAATGTGGTCGGAAATGCTCATGACCATGCCCATGTCGTGTTCGATCAGCACCACGGTGATGTCGTGCTCGTCGCGCAGCACGCGGATCATGCCGCTCAGCGCTTCGGTTTCCTGCGGATTGAGGCCGGCCGCCGGTTCGTCCAGGCAGATGATCTTCGGCCGTGTGCACATGGCCCGGGCGATTTCCAGGCGGCGCTGCTGACCGTACGACAGCTCACCGGCCAGGCGGTTGGCGCAGTCGACCAGGTCGACTACCTCAAGCCAGTAGAACGCGTGGTCCAGGGCATCGCTCTCGGCCTTGCGGTAGGCCTTGGTGTTGAGCACCCCGGCCAGCAGGTTGCGGTTGACCCACATGTGCTGGGCCACCAGCAGGTTTTCGACCACCGACATTTCCTTGAACAGGCGAATGTTCTGGAAGGTTCGCGCCAGGCCTGCGCGGTTGACCAGGTGGGTGCCGCCGAACATCTTGTAGTACAGCCGGTTGGCAAAGCGCGCCGGCGATACGAAATCCGTCGCCTGGAAGCGCTCGCCGAGCAGCTGGATAACGTTGGTGTGGCTGCCGCGCACGTTCAGCTCGATGCGCCCGCCGCTGGCCTTGTAGAAGCCAGTCAGGCAGTTGAACACGGTGGTCTTGCCGGCACCGTTGGGGCCGATCAGGGCGAAGATCTGGTTGCGCTTGACCTTCAGGCTGACGTCGCTGAGCGCCTTGATGCCGCCGAACTGCATCATCAGGTTGTCGACCGAGAGAATGATTTCGTCGCTCATGGCGCCACTCCTTTACGCGGGGTCACACCGGTACGGCTGATGCGGATCAGCCCACGCGGTCGCCAGATCATCATCAGCACCATCAACACGCCGAACAGCAGCACGCGGTACTCCGAGAAGCTGCGCAGCAGCTCCGGCGCCACGGTCAGCACGAACGCCGCGATCACGACGCCGACGGTCGAGCCCATGCCGCCGAGCACGACGATGGCGAGGATGAGTGCGGACTCGAAGAAGGTGAACGACGACGGGTTGACGAAGCCCTGGTAGGTGGCGAAGAACACCCCTGCCAGGCCCGCGGTGGAAGCACCCAGGGTGAAGGCCGAGAGTTTGACCAGCACGTGGTTCAGGCCCATCGAGCGGCAGGCGATCTCGTCTTCGCGCAGTGCTTCCCAGGCCCGGCCCACGGGCATGCGGGTCAGCCGGTGCTTGATGTACAGCACCGCCAGCACGACCATGAACAGCACGGCGTAGATGAACACGAACTTGAGGTTGGCGTTGTAGTCGATGCCGAGGAACTCGTGGATCGGCACCCCGCCGTCCTTGGCCCTGCGGCCGAACTCCAGGCCAAAGAAGGTCGGCGACGGCGCCGGCATGCCGTTCGGGCCGCCGGTGAAGGAAAGCCAGTTGTTCAGCACCAGGCGGATGATTTCGCCGAAGCCCAGGGTCACGATCGCCAGGTAGTCACCGTGCATCCGCAACACCGGGAAGCCGAGTATGCACCCCGCCAGCGCCGCGGCAATGGCCGCCAGGGGCAGCACGGTCCAGAAGCCCAGGCCGAGGTACTGGTAGCCCAGCGCCAAGCCATAGGCGCCGATGGCATAGAACGCCACGTAACCCAGGTCGAGCAGGCCGGCCAGGCCGACCACGATGTTCAGGCCCAAGCCCAGCAGCACGTAGATCAGGCCGAGGATGACCACGGTCAGCAGGTACTTGTTGGCGAACACCGGGAACACGATCGCGATCACGATCAGCGCCGGGATGATGTAGCGCAGCCGCGACTTGTAGTTCGGGGCATTGACGTGTACCCCCGACCCGCCGCTGTCGAAGCCTTCGAGCATGCGCCGCCCGGGGCCGGTCTGCACGTACAGGCTGAGCAGGAAGCGCCCGAGCATCACCCCGCCGACCAGCCAGGCCACCCGGCGCGGCTCGGCGTTGAAAGTGTAGCCGTCGAGCACCACGCCGACGATCGGGCCAAACACGATGAGCGCCAGCAGGCCAGCGACGAGGGTCTCGAGCAGGCTGCGCTTGATATCGAAACCTTTGGTTTCAGAGGCAGAGGCAATTTTGGCAATCGACATGTTCACACCTTAGCCACGAGCGGGCGACCCAGCAGGCCTTGTGGGCGGAAGATAAGGATCATCACCAGCAGCGAGAAGCTGAACACGTCCTTGTAGTCGGAGTTGATCAGGCCAGAGAACAGCGACTCGGAAATACCCAGGATGATCCCGCCGAGCATGGCGCCTGGCAGCGAGCCGATGCCGCCCAGTACCGCGGCGGTGAACGCCTTGATACCGATGATGAAGCCTGCGTAGAAGTCGAAGGTGCCGTAGTTCAGGGTGATCAGCACGCCGGCCAGCGCGGCCATCACCGCACCGATGACAAACACGTAGGAGATCACCCGGTCGGTGTTGATGCCGAGGATCGAAGCCATCTTGCGGTCTTGCTGGGTGGCGCGGCACATGCGGCCGAGCTTGGTGTACTTGATCACATAGGTGAGCAGGCCCATGCCGACGAATGCCGCGATCAGGATGAAGATCTTGGTGTAGGTCAGTTGCACGAAGCCGGTGCCGACTTCGATGCGCATGGCGCCTTCGAGCAGGGTTGGCACGCCTTGCTGGCGGGCGCCCTGGCTGATCTGTGCGTAGTTCTGCAAGATCAGCGAGATGCCGATGGCACTGATCAGCGGTGCCAGGCGGGTAGAGTTACGCAGGGGTTTATAGGCGATGCGCTCGATGGTGAAGCCATACACACCCGTGACGACGATGGTGAACAACAGCGTGCCCAGCATCAGCAGGGGGAACGACTCGATACCGAAGTAAGCCAGCAATGCCAGGCTGATCGCCGCGAGGTATGCGGAGATCATGTACACCTCGCCGTGCGCGAAGTTGATCATGCCGATGATGCCATAGACCATTGTGTAGCCGATGGCGATCAGGCCATAGACCGACCCGAGGGTCAGGCCGTTGACCAGTTGCTGCAGGAAAATACCATCCATAACGCAATCTCACCTGGGCGAGACTGCACGAGCGCTGACCACGACAAGCCACGCATGAAGCGGCCCTAGCAGCGCAGAACCGTGCACGTCTCCGAATAAGGACAGGTACCGCAGGGGCAATGGCCCGGACGGGCGTCCGGGCCAGGTGCCGTTATTATTTTTGTTTTTCCAGCTGGTGGTACTTGCCTTGGGCATCCCACTGGTAGACCACATAGTCAGAGACGGTCAGGTCACCCTTGCTGTCCCACTTCTTCTCACCCATGACGGTCTGCACCGGGTTGGCCTTGAGCCACTTGGCAGCATCTTCGCCCTTGTTCGACTTGGCGCCGTTGAAACCGGCGGCCAGGGCCTGGACCGAGGCATAGGCATACAGGGTGTAGCCTTCCGGCTCGGTACCGGCCTTGCGGAACTCTTCCACCACGGCCTTGCTGTCTGGCAGCAGGCGCGGGTCGGCGCCGAAGGTCATGTACACGCCATCGACGTACTGCGCGCCGCCGGCGGTGGATACCAGTTCGTCGGTGACGATGCCGTCATCGGACATGAACTTGACGTCCTTCAGGCCCTGCTCGCGCAGCTGGCGCACCAGCGGGCCGGCTTCCGGGTGCAGGCCCCCGAAGTAGACCACGTCAGCGCCAGCGGCACGGATCTTGGTGACCACGGCGCTGAAGTCTTTCTCGCCACGGGTCAGGCCTTCGTACAGCACCGGCTTGACGCCACGCTTCTCCAGCTGTGCCTTGGTGGCATCGGCCAGGCCTTGGCCGTAGGTGTCCTTGTCGTGCAGCACCGCGACCTTCTTGCCCTTGAGCACGTCGACAATGTAGTTGCCGGCGACGATACCTTGCTGGTCGTCGCGGCCGCACATGCGGAACATGGCGTTCAGGCCACGCTCGGTAACCTGCGGGTTGGTGGAGCCTGGGGTAATGGCGATCACGCCAGCCTCGTCATACACCTCGGAGGCCGGAATGGTGTTGGAGGAGCAGAAGTGGCCGACCACGCCGATCACCTTGTCCTGGTCGACCAGGCGGTTGGCCACGGCCACGGCCTGCTTCGGCTCGCAGGCATCGTCGCCTTTCACCAGGACGATCTTCTCGCCATTCACGCCGCCGGCGGCGTTGATCTTGTCGGCCGCTGCCTGCGCACCTTTCATGTACTGCTCGCCAAACGCTGCGTTAGCCCCGGTCATGGGGCCCGCGACGCCGATCTTGACGTCGGCCTGAACATACGAAGAAACACCCAGTGCCGTAGCTACGGCCAGAGCCAGGAAACCTTTCTTGTAAAACGTCTGCGACATGAGGTGGTGCTCCTAGAGTTTTTTTTTGGTTGGCACTACAACTTCTCAGCCCTGTGCTCAGAGCAAGGGCCGTGCCATCGGTTTTGTCTTCCGGGAAAACACACTGTGAAGGTCGCCACGAGGCGACCGACGGCCTTTTCTTTATTGAGCGTGCAACCGTCTGCCACGCGGCAGGCGCCACCACACGTACAGACAAGGAGCAACCGTCGAGTGCCATCATTGCAACCCTGGCAAGTGTTTACGTGCAACCACCCTGTAACAGTGGACGTCACCGAAGTGCACACCGCTGGTGCGCGACTGCTACAGGCGGCACTGTTTCAAGGCTAGCTGGTGCACGGAAAAACACCTGATTTGGCCATTACGCGGCTTCTGAGGCTGCAGGCTCGGCCGTGAAGAGGCCGGCCCAGACACAACAACGGCAAAAAGACTGGCACAATGTTCACCATTCGCCGTTTCCGGAGCCCCTTTGATGAGCGAGAGCGCATTCGCCGAGCGCATCGTGCACAACCTGCTCGACACCGACTTCTACAAGCTCACCATGATGCAGGGCGTGCTACACAACTACCCAGACGCCGACGTCGAATGGGAATTTCGCTGCCGCAACGGCGAGGACCTGCGCCCCTTTCTTGGCGAAATCCGCCACCAGCTCGACCTGCTTGGCGACCTGACCCTGGATGATGGCCAACCGGCCTTCCTCGAACGGATCAGCTTCCTCAAGCCCGACTTCCTTCGCTTTCTGCGCCTGTTCCGCTTCAACCTGCGCTATGTGCGCATCGGCATCGAGAACGACCAGCTGTTCCTGCGCCTGAAAGGGCCATGGCTGCACGTGATCCTCTTCGAAGTGCCGCTGCTGGCGATCATCAGCGAAGTGCGCAACCGCCACCTGCACCCACGCATGCGCCTGGCCGAGGCCCGCGACCAGCTGTATCGCAAGTTCGACTGGCTGCGCGCCCACGCCAGCGATGACGAACTGGCCGACCTGCAGGTGGCCGATTTCGGCACCCGCCGGCGCTTTTCCAGCCGCGTGCAGGAAGAAGTGGTGCGGGTACTGCGCGACGACTTCCCGGGCCGCTTCGTCGGCACCAGCAACGTCGACCTGGCATGGAAGCTGGATATCAAGCCGCTGGGCACCATGGCCCACGAATGGATCATGGCCCATCAACAACTCGGCCCGCGCCTGATCGACAGCCAGATCGCCGCATTGGACTGCTGGGTCCGCGAGTACCGCGGCCTGCTCGGCATCGCCCTGACTGACTGCATCACCATGGATGCCTTCCTCAACGATTTCGACTTGTACTTCGCCAAGCTGTTCGACGGCCTGCGCCATGACTCTGGCGAGCCGGTGGCCTGGGCGGAAAAGGCCATTGCCCACTACCAGAAGCTCGGTATCGACCCGATGACCAAGACCTTGGTGTTCTCAGATGGCCTGAACCTGACCCGTTCGCTGGAAATATTCCGTGCCCTGCGCGGGCGCATCAACGTCAGTTTCGGCATCGGCACCAACCTCACCTGCGACATCCCGGGTGTGGCGCCGATGAACATCGTGCTTAAAATGACCGACTGCAACGGCTCACCGGTGGCAAAGATCTCGGATGAAGCCGCCAAGACCCAATGCCGCGACGAGAACTTCGTTGCCTACCTGCGTCACGTATTCAAAGTCCCCAGCAAGGAGTAACCCATGCAAGCGGTTCAGCAAGAGATTGCCCAGGCGCTGAAGGTACAGCCGCCGTTCGCCGACGCCGCTGCGCTCCAGGCCGAAGTCGCCCGGCGCGTGGCGTTCATCAAGGACTGCCTGGCCAATGCCCGGCTCAAGACCCTGGTGCTGGGCATCAGCGGCGGCGTCGACTCGCTGACCGCCGCCCTGCTCGCCCAGCGCGCCGTCAGCGAACTGCGCGCCGAAACTGGCGACAAGGCCTATACCTTCATCGCCGTGCGCCTGCCCTACCAGGTGCAGCATGACGAGCACGACGCGCAGGCCTGCCTGGAAGTGATCAAGGCCGATGAAGTGCACACGGTGGATATCGCCCCGGCAGTGCGGGCATTGGCGGCTGAAGTGGTGGAGCTGAAGAATGGCTCGCCGACTCTGGTGGACTTCGTCGTCGGCAACGTCAAGGCGCGCACGCGCATGGTTGCTCAATACACCATCGCCGGTGCCCGTGCGGGCCTGGTGATCGGGACCGACCACGCTGCCGAGGCGGTGATGGGCTTCTTTACCAAGTTTGGCGATGGTGCCTGCGACCTGGCGCCGCTGAGCGGGCTGGTGAAAAACCAGGTGCGGGCGATTGCGCGCAGCTTTGGTGCGCCAGAATCGCTGGTAGAGAAGGTGCCGACTGCAGACCTTGAAGACCTGGCGCCGGGCAAGCCGGACGAGGCCTCCCATGGCGTGACCTACCAGCAGATCGATGCCTTCCTGCATGGGCTGCCGGTGGATCAGGAAGCGTTCGACATCATCGTCGCCACCTACCGCAAGACCCAGCACAAGCGCGAACTGCCGTTCGCTCCGTGAAAACAACCGGGGCCGCTATGCGGCCCCGGTCTTCACTGCATGCTTACTTGAGTGTGACAGTGCCTTTCATCATCGAGATGTGGCCAGGGAACGAGCAGAAGAAGCCGTACTTCTGATCAGCCGCCAGCTTGGACACATCGAACGTCAGTTTGTCTGTCTCGCCAGCACCAATGATTTTGGTGTGCGCGATCACACGCTCATCACCGTCCTTCAGGTAGTTCTTCTCGATCCCTGCGGCCAGACCGTCGGTAGCGATCGGCTGCATGTCAGCTTCCTTGCTGATGACCACGTTGTGGCCCATGACGTTCTTCGGCAGGCTGCCGGAGTGAGTCAGGTTGACGGTGAATTCCTTGCAGCTCTTGTCGACGACGATGTCCTTGGTGTTGAAGGACATCTGGTCGGTGGAGTCGACAGTCACCGAGCACTCGGCGGCGAAGACGGAGGCGCTGGCGAGGGTCAGCAGGGATACCGCTACAGCTTTCGCAAACATCATGAATCTCCTTGGCAGGGTTTTATCAATTGCGAGACTGCCTGAAACCGTTCAGCCCCCAGCTGATATGGGTCAAGGGGGTGTCAAGTGGCCAGTCAGTAGAATTGTTCAATGGATTGTATACAACCAATCTAAGGGCACATCATGCCCTTTTAATAGACGATGGGACAACCTCTCATTTAGGAGCTATCGCAATGTCCCTTTCAAGTTTCATGAATAGCCTGCTCGCCGCCTACGCCCAAGGGGCCACGGGCGCCAGCTGCGAGTTCTCCCGCCCGGAATGAAACCGGCATTGGAGACGATAGACAATTCGCTTTACCCTGTCAGCGATATGACTGGAGAAGCACGATGTCTGTACGTTCCGTTTGTGTGTTCTGTGGTGCCAGCATCGGCGCCAACCCCGCCTACCGTGAAGCGGCCGTTGCGCTTGGCCAAGCCATTGCCCGCCGCGGCCTGACCCTGGTCTACGGCGGTGGCGCAGTCGGCCTGATGGGCACTGTCGCCGATGCGGCCATGGCTGCCGGCGGCGAAGTGATCGGGATCATTCCCGAAAGCCTGATGAATGCTGAAATCGGCCACAAAGGCCTGAGCCGTTTGGAAGTGGTAGACGGCATGCATGCGCGTAAGGCGCGCATGGCTGAACTGAGCGACGCATTCATCGCCCTGCCGGGCGGGCTAGGTACGCTGGAGGAGCTGTTCGAGGTATGGACCTGGGGGCAACTGGGCTATCACGCCAAGCCGCTGGGGCTGCTCGATGTGAATGGGTTTTACGAGAAGCTCGGCGGGTTCCTCGACCATATCGTCGAAGAAGGCTTCGTGCGGCCGCAGCATCGGGCCATGTTGCTGCTGGCGCAGCAGGCGGATGAACTGCTGGACGGGATGGAGCGCTTCGAGTCCCCGGTGGTGCCGAAGTGGGTCGACAAGCAGCCTGATTGAAGGCTGAAATCTTGGGACCGCTTTGCGGTCCCAAATTGGATCAATCAGCGCGGGATTACGGGCTGGCGCGGCTTCTTGCCCTTGCCGCCCGCCCCCTTGGCCGCTTCCTTGCGCTCCTTGGCCGCCTGCTGGTTGCGGGCAAACGCCTCCGCCTTGGCCTTCTCGCGCTTGTCCCACGGCTTGCTGCCATCACTGCCACGCGGCGGCAGGCCGGTGTGCTGGGTCAGGATCTTCTGGTCCTTGCCCACCTTGTGGCTGCCAGCCGGGGTCGAGTTCTTGCGGCGCGCGCTCTGATAGCTGTCGGTCTGCGGCTGGTGCAGCGGGATCAACTGGTGCTTGCCTGGCCCGATCAGGTCGGCACGGCCCATGCGCTGCAGGGCTTCACGCAGCATCGGCCAGCCTTTCGGATCGTGATAGCGCAGGAACGCCTTGTGCAGGCGGCGCTGCTCTTCGCTCTTGACGATCTCCACCCCTTCGCTCTTGTACGTGACCTTACGCAGCGGGTTCTTGCCCGAGTGGTACATGGCCGTGGCCGAGGCCATCGGCGACGGGTAGAACGCCTGCACCTGGTCGGCACGGAAGCCGTTGCCCTTGAGCCAAAGGGCCAGGTTCATCATGTCTTCATCGGTGGTGCCCGGGTGCGCAGCGATGAAGTACGGGATCAGGTACTGCTCTTTGCCCGCCTCTTTCGAGAACTTCTCGAACATGCGCTTGAAGCGGTCGTAGGTGCCGATGCCCGGCTTCATCATCTTGTCCAACGGGCCACGCTCGGTGTGCTCCGGGGCAATCTTCAGGTAGCCGCCAACGTGATGGGTGACCAACTCCTTGACGTACTCCGGCGATTCCACCGCCAGGTCGTAGCGCAGGCCCGAAGCGATCAGGATCTTCTTAACCCCCGGCAAGGCGCGTGCCTTGCGGTACAGCTCGATCAACGAGCTGTGGTCGGTGTTAAGGTTCTCGCAGATACCCGGGAACACGCACGACGGCTTGCGGCAGTGCTTCTCGATGTCGTGGCTCTTGCAGGCAATGCGGTACATGTTGGCGGTTGGCCCGCCAAGGTCGGAGACCACGCCGGTGAAGCCCGGCACCTTGTCACGCATCTCCTCGATCTCATTCAGGATCGACTCGTGGGAGCGGTTCTGGATGATGCGGCCTTCGTGCTCGGTGATCGAGCAGAAGGTGCAGCCACCGAAGCAGCCGCGCATGATATTGACCGAGAAGCGGATCATCTCGTAGGCCGGAATGCGCTCCTTGCCATAGGCCGGGTGCGGCACACGGGCGTAGGGCATGCCGAACACGTAGTCCATTTCTTCGGTGGTCATGGGAATGGGTGGCGGGTTGAACCACACATCCACTTCGCCGTGCTTCTGCACCAGGGCGCGGGCGTTGCCCGGGTTGGTCTCCAGGTGCAGCACGCGGTTGGCGTGGGCATAGAGCACCGGGTCGTTACGCACCTTTTCGAACGATGGCAGGCGGATCACCGACTTTTCCCGGGTCACGCTCGGGCTGTCGAGGATCTGCACCACCTTGGCTTCGTTCGGGTCTTCCTGGTCGCCCTTGGCCTGCTCGATGGCGCAAGCCTGGGTGTCCTGAGTGTTCACGTACGGGTTGATGATCTTGTCGACGCGGCCCGGGCGGTCGATGCGGGTAGAGTCGATCTCATACCAGCCCTGCGGCGTGTCACGGCGCACGAACGCGGTACCGCGCACGTCGGTGATCTGCTCGATGCTTTCTCCCTGCGACAGGCGCTGGGCCACTTCGACGATGGCCCGTTCGGCGTTGCCGTACAGCAGGATATCGGCGCTGGCATCGATCAGGATCGAATGACGGACCTTGTCCTGCCAGTAGTCATAGTGGGCGATACGACGCAGCGAAGCCTCGATGCCGCCAAGCACGATAGGTACGTGCTTGTAGGCTTCCTTGCAGCGCTGGCTGTACACCAGGCTGGCGCGGTCCGGGCGCTTGCCCGCCAGGCCACCCGGGGTGTAAGCGTCGTCGGAACGGATCTTCTTGTCCGCGGTGTAGCGGTTGATCATCGAGTCCATGTTGCCGGCCGCGACGCCGAAGAACAGGTTCGGCTCGCCCAGTTTCATGAAGTCGTCTTTGGACTGCCAGTTCGGCTGGGCAATGATGCCCACGCGGAAGCCCTGGGCTTCCAGCAGGCGGCCGATGATGGCCATGCCGAACGACGCGTGGTCGACGTAGGCATCACCGGTCACGATGATGATGTCGCAGGAATCCCAGCCGAGCTGATCCATCTCCTCCCTGCTCATCGGCAGGAATGGTGCTGGCCCGAAGCATTCGGCCCAGTACTTGGGATAGTCGTAGAGTGGTTTGGCTGCTTGCATGTCAGTGACCGGTTCTGGTGTGCAGGGAAATCGCGGGCGCGGAATATAGCACAAATTTTGACCAAATCCGACCTTGATCATCGGCTTTGTCAACCAACCAGACAAGCGCGGCAATCGCCACACCTACCATTTTTGCCAGTAACCATAAAGGAGAGTTGTACATAGAATCGGCGCAGAACAGGACATCTCCCGCTCTGCACGCAGTCACAGGGATATCTCATGATCATCGCAACTGACTTCTTCAATTCACCATTGCTCATCCTGGACCAGGGACAGCCCGACCATCTGGCCTTCACACCTTACGGCCACTCGACGCAGTCACGAACAAGTACAGGTTTCAAAGGTGAGCTTAGAGATGAAAGCAGCGGCCAATACCTCCTGGGTAACGGATACCGGGCTTACAACCCGGTCATCATGCGCTTCAATAGCCCGGACAGCATGAGCCCCTTTTCCGAAGGCGGCTTTCACACCTATACGCTGGGCAGCAATGATCCGGTCAATGGCCATGATCCAACAGGGCACTCCTTCATCACCATGCTTGACAAGGTGTTCGGATCACTTGAGAGAAGCCTAGAGAGGCTTCAGCGAAAAAAAACCTATAGTGGCCCCATCGTCTGGAAATCAGACGGAATCTTGGCGTTCGAAGGCCCACAACGTGCAGACGGAAAACTACCCACGCTGTATATCGATGCTCACGGCAAACCGGGGTTCATCCGGGGCGAGGAGCGGTTCATTCAGAACGGACAGGGCGACGCCTATAGGGCTTATACAGCCTCTGATCTCTACAACAGCCTGGTAGGTGGCGGCATAGATATGCGCAACAGGCAAACGCACATTCTTGCGTGCCAATCGAGCGTACCAAATTTCGAGCGCGGAAACTCCTTCGCAGGTGAAATGGCCAGCCTGACCAAAGCTCAATCTTCAGGATATGAAGGAGCCATCACGCTCTCAGAACAGATCATCGGCAATGACTTCATCGCACATATGATCAGAGCCAGCATCTTCGACGACAACATTTCCGTCAAAACCCGGCAGGGAAGGATCAGAAACCCCCATAAACTCCGGAAAACAGGCCCCGGTGGGAGGCATTGGTAAACAGGTCGATCTTGTTAATCCGTCTCGGAACGGTGAAAACGGCTGTAATGGCGGCCGGTGTCATTCGTCGTCGTCGAAGTTGTACATCCCCGGCGCAAGGTTCTCAAAGCGGGTGTACTTGCCGATGAACGCCAGGCGCACGAAGCCGATGGGGCCGTTACGCTGCTTGCCGATGATGATTTCCGCCACGCCCTTGTGCTCGGTCTCGGGGTGATACACCTCGTCGCGGTACACAAACATGATGACGTCGGCGTCCTGCTCGATTGCACCGGACTCACGCAAGTCGGAGTTCACCGGGCGTTTGTTCGGGCGCTGTTCCAGGGAGCGGTTCAGCTGCGACAGCGCGATCACTGGGCAGTTGAACTCCTTGGCCAGGGCCTTGAGGGAACGGGAGATCTCGGAAATCTCGTTGGTCCGGTTGTCACCGGACGAACCCGGGATCTGCATAAGCTGCAGGTAGTCGACCATGATCATGGCGATGTCACCGTGCTCACGGGCCAGGCGGCGGGTACGCGCACGCATTTCCGAGGGGCTGATGCCGGCGGTATCGTCGATGAACAGCTTGCGATCGTTAAGCAGGTTCACCGCCGAGGTCAGGCGCGGCCAGTCATCATCATCGAGCTGACCGGAACGCACCTTGGTCTGGTCTATGCGGCCCAGCGACGAGAGCATACGCATGATCAGCGATTCACCTGGCATCTCGAGGGAGAACACCAGCACTGCCTTGTCGGTACGCAGTACGGCGTTTTCCACCAGGTTCATGGCGAAGGTGGTCTTACCCATCGACGGACGGCCGGCGACGATGATCAGGTCGGCCGGCTGCAAGCCGCTGGTCTTCTCATCCAGGTCGGTGAAGCCGGTGGACACGCCGGTGATGTCGCTGTCGGAGTTGAACAGCGTATCGATGCGGTCGATGGCCATGGTCAAGAGTTCGTTGACACCCACCGGGCCACCCGTTTTAGGCCGCGCTTCGGCGATCTGGAAGATCTGCCGTTCGGCATCGTCGAGGATTTCCTCGGCATTGCGCCCCTGCGGGTTGAAGGCGTTGTCGGCGATGTCGGTACTGATGCTGATCAGTTGGCGCAACGTCGCCCGCTCGCGAATGATCGCGGCGTAGGCCTTGATGTTGGCCACCGACGGGGTGTTCTTGGCCAGTTCGGCCAGGTATGCCAGGCCGCCAACCTGAGATGACAGGCCTTCCTTGTCCAGTTGCTCGTGCAGGGTCACCACGTCGAATGGCTGGTTGGCGTCGGCCAACTTGTGCACGGCACGGAAGATCAGGCGGTGGTCATGCCGGTAGAAATCGCCATCCGACACCTGGTCGAGCACCCGCTCCCAGGCGTTGTTGTCCAGCATCAGGCCACCGAGCACGGCCTGTTCGGCCTCGATGGAATGCGGCGGCACCTTCAGGGCTGCGGTTTGCAGGTCGAGCTGTTCGGAGTTGGTGATCTCGTTCATGGCCACGAAAGAATTCTGGAGGATGAAAAAGACAAAGGGCACGGCCTGAATGAACAGGACCGTGCCCGATGTTAACCGGCTATCCCGCGAGGGACCACCGGTCAGCGCAGCTTAGGCAGCTACGACGACCACACGTACGGTGGCTTCAACGTCGCTGTGCAGGTGCACGGCTACGTCGTATTCGCCAACTTGACGGATGGTGCCGTTCGGCAGACGAACTTCAGCTTTGGCCACTTCAACGCCGGAGGCGGTGAGGGCGTCAGCGATGTCGTGGGTGCCGATCGAACCGAACAGCTTGCCTTCGTCGCCAGCGGTGGCAGTGATGGTCACTTCCAGCTCGGCCAGTTGGGCAGCACGGCTTTCAGCCGAAGCTTTACGGTCAGCAGCTGCTTTTTCCAGCTCGGCGCGACGCTCTTCGAACGCAGCCAGGTTGGCGGCGTTGGCAACGGTGGCCTTGCCGAATGGCAGCAGGAAGTTACGGCCGTAACCAGCCTTAACTTTAACTTTGTCGCCCAGGTTGCCCAGGTTAGCGACTTTTTCCAGCAGGATCAGTTCCATTTGGTAAAACCTCTTAACTTTTAACCTTCACCGTTCGCGGAGTCTTTCCCCGGAGGGGACTTGCGACCGCGAAAATCAATCAGGCTGTCGACAATGGCCAGGACCATCAGCAACGGGTAGATCAGCTGCATGATCAGCGGCAACGTCACGTACATGCCCACCAGCCAGAACCCGGCCAGTCGCCCCTGTGCCACCAGCCCGTGCATCAAGGCGATGCCGGCCAGCACCAGAACCAGGCTCGACGCCGATGCCAGGATGATGAACTGCGACCCGATAAACGGAGCCACCACCATCACTGCCACCAAGACCGCCATGGTCTGTTTTGGCAACTTCAGCTCGCGAAACTCGCGGCCGAAGCCTCCAGGGTTGTACAACGCTGCCTGCCAATAACGCGCCAGCACCAGGGCCAACACGCTGAACAATTGCACCGTCACTGCTGTGGAAGCGACCAGCACAGGGCGGATCAGCTCACCGGAGAGCACCGGCTCCCCTTCGATTTTCGGCATGGCTTCGGCAAACGCCTTGGCCAGCACATCGAAGGTCTGCGCCAGCGCCATGTCGAGCACGAGGCTGAAAACCACGGCGAACACGGCACTGGCGACCAGCACACGGCTCCAGGGATGCTCGGCGCGCAAAAGCGCAGCCAGGCCCAGGGCACCGGCAATCACCAGGAAGGTGATCGGATCGCCCATGAACCACACGGCCAGCCCGGCCAGCAGGCCGCCGGCGATGACCGTTGAAGCATCCTTGAACCCACGCCGCAGCAGCACAAGGCTGCCGGCAGCGGCACTCAACCAGAACAGCAGCGGCAGTACCGCGCTGATGACCACCACCAGGGTGGCCTGCACACGACCGCGCATGATGAAACTTGCTAACGCTCGCATGCTAATCCCTTACTGCTTGTCGACGACCCGGTCTCAGCGGCCGTGGCTGTCGGTGTAGGGCAGCAGGGCCAGGAAGCGGGCGCGCTTGATAGCGGTAGCCAGCTGACGCTGATAACGAGCTTTGGTACCGGTGATACGGCTTGGAACGATCTTGCCGGTTTCGGATACGTAAGCTTTCAGGGTGTTGAGATCTTTGAAGTCGATCTCTTTCACGTCTTCAGCAGTGAAGCGGCAGAATTTACGACGACGGAAGAAACGTGCCATTTAATAGGCTCCTCTAAAGGTCCGTGGATTACTCGTCAGCGTTATCGCTGGAGTCGCTGTCATTGCTGTCGTCGCCATCGGCGGATTCAGCATGCTCAGGACGCTCACGACGCTCACGGCGCTCGCTGCGGTTTTCTTCAGCCTTCAGCATCTCGGACTGGCCGGTTACGGCTTCGTCGCGACGGATGACGAGGTTACGGATAACGGCATCGTTGTAGCGGAAGTTGTCTTCCAGCTCGGCCAGGGCCTTGCCGGTGCACTCAACGTTCAGCATCACGTAGTGAGCCTTGTGAACATTGTTGATTGCGTAGGCCAGTTGACGACGGCCCCAATCTTCCAGGCGGTGGATCTTGCCGCCATCTTCTTCGATCAGCTTGGTGTAACGCTCAACCATGCCGCCGACTTGCTCGCTCTGGTCCGGGTGAACCAGGAAGATGATTTCGTAATGACGCATGAATGCTCCTTACGGGTTAGTAGTCTGCCAGGGAATCTGGTCAGACAAGGAGTGAATGACACTGTATGTCTTGCACGGAGGGGAGGCACATGCGCGCCTGCCAGCTCGGCAAGGGGCGCAATTGTAGAGAAGGCGGGACGCACAAGCAAGGTGATTGGTGATTATTTGAACAGCCTGAAACATATTCACAGGCTACCGGCGCTTTCGCGGGCAAGCCCACTCCCACTGGTACTGCACAGGGCTCTAGCATTGTGCGGTCCCTGTGGGGGCGGGCTTGCCCGCGAAGACGCCGCTACAGGCTGAAAATCAGCGCTTGGCCTGACGCTGGCGCACGGCCTCGAACAGGCAGACGCCCGTCGCGACCGACACGTTCAGGCTGCTCACGCTACCGCTCATCGGCAACTTCACCAGGAAATCGCAATGCTCGCGGGTCAGCCGGCGCATGCCCTTGCCTTCTGCGCCCATGATCATCACCAGTGGGCCGGTCAGGTCCTGCTGGTAAATCTCCTGCTCGGCCTCGCCAGCGGTACCCACCACCCACAGGCCACGCTGCTGCAGCTTCTCCAGCGTACGTGCCAGGTTGGTCACGGCCACCAGCGGAATCACCTCAGCCGCACCGCAGGCCACCTTGCGCACCACCGGCGTCAGGGTGGCCGACTTGTCCTTGGGCACGATCACCGCTGTGGCGCCGGCCGCATCGGCAGTACGCAAGCAGGCGCCAAGGTTGTGCGGGTCGGTGACGCCATCCAGCACCAGAATCAGCGGCGGCGTTTCGCTGCGCTCGAGCAGTTCTTCAAGCATCAACTCGCCCCACACCTGGCTCGGGCTGACCTCGGCAACCACGCCTTGGTGCACGCCCTCGACCCAGGCATCCAGCTCCCGGCGCTCGGCCTGGCCAACCGGCACGCGGTTTTCTGCGGCCAGTTCCAGCAGCGCCTGGATGCGCGGCTCACTGCGCCCTTCCGACAGCCAGATCTGCTTGACCCGCTTCGGATGGTGCTGCAGCAATGCCTGCACGGCGTGCACGCCGTAGATCTTTTCCAGCTGACTCATGACTTGCTCTTGCTCTTGCGTGGCGCACCGGACTTCGGCGGGCCTTTACGATGCTTGGTCGGCTTGCCCGAAGGCTTGCCACCCTTCTCTGCCTTGCTGCCTGCGCTGCTGCGGGCGTCAGTCATCAACGCCTTTTTCATCTCACGGCTTTTGCGCACTTCAGCGTTGCGTTGCACGGCATCTTTGGGGAAGTACGCCTCGGAAGCCTCGCCCTTGCGGCTGCGCGGCTTAGGCGTGGCTTTCGCTTCCATGGCCGGCTGCGGCTCGGCCTTGTCGGCCTTGCCAGCGGCTGGAGCCGGGGCTGCGCTTGCGCCACGCTGCTTGCGACCAATCGGGCCGCTGAGGGTCGCTTCGGCGACTTCGAAGTCGATCTTGCGTTCGTCGAGGTCGACGCGCATGACCTTCACTTCGATGGTGTCGCCCAGGCGGAAGCTGCGCCCGGTACGCTCACCCGACAGGCGGTGGTGCACCGGGTCGAAGTGGTAGTAGTCACCCGGCAGCGCACTGACGTGCACCAGGCCTTCGACGTAAATGTCGGTCAGCTCGACGAACAGGCCGAAACCGGTGACTGCGGTGATCACACCCGGGAAGGTCTCGCCGACGCGGTCCTTCATGAACTCGCACTTGAGCCAGTTGACCACATCACGCGTGGCTTCATCGGCACGGCGCTCGGTCATCGAACACTGCTCGCCGAGCTGCTCAAGGGCATTCACGTCGTACGGGTAGATACGCGCCTTTGGAATGCTCATGGCGCCAGCACGCTTGACGTGCGGGGTATCGACCTTGGAGCGGATGACACTGCGGATGGCGCGGTGCACCAGCAAGTCCGGGTAACGACGGATCGGCGAGGTGAAGTGAGTGTACGCTTCGTAGTTCAGACCGAAGTGGCCATTGTTGTCGGTGCTGTACACCGCCTGGCTCAACGAACGCAGCATCACGGTCTGGATCAGGTGGAAGTCCGGGCGGCCGGAGATGCTCGCCAGCAGCGCCTGGTAATCTTTCGGCGAAGGATCCTTGCCTTTGTGCAGCGACAGGCCCAGCTCGCCGAGGAAGGCGCGCAGTTTTTCCAGACGCTCTGGCGGCGGACCATCGTGCACGCGGTACAACGACGGCACTTCGTGCTTCTGCAGGAACGCCGCAGTGGCGACGTTGGCCGCCAGCATGCACTCTTCGATCAGCTTGTGGGCATCGTTGCGCACGGTCGGGCGGATTTCCGCGATCTTGCGGTCCTCACCGAAGATGATGCGGGTTTCCTGGGTCTCGAAGTCGATGGCGCCCCGCGTATGGCGGGCATCCACCAGCACCTTGTACAGGTTGTACAGGTTCTTCAGGTCCGGCAGGACCTCCTTGTACTCCTCGCGCAGCGCCTTGCCCTCACGGGTGCGGGCATGTTCGAGCATGCTGCTGACCTTGTTGTAGGTCAGACGGGCGTGGGAGTGGATAACGCCTTCGTAGAACTGATAGTCGACCATCTGGCCGGCTTTGTTCATGGTCATTTCGCAGACCATGGCCAGGCGATCGACGTGCGGGTTCAGCGAGCACAGGCCATTGGACAACTCCTCGGGAAGCATCGGCACCACGCGCTCGGGGAAGTAAACCGAGTTGCCGCGCTGCTGGGCTTCGTTGTCCAGGGCCGAGCCCAGGCGTACGTAGCTGGATACGTCGGCAATTGCCACGTACAGGCGCCAGCCACCCGAGAACATGCGCAATTTGCCCAGCGGTTCGCAGTAGACGGCGTCATCGAAGTCGCGGGCGTCCTCGCCGTCGATGGTGACGAACGGCAGGTGGCGCAGGTCGATGCGCTTCTCTTTGTCCTTCTCTTCGACTTCGGAGCGGAACTTGCGCGCTTCCTTGACCACATCGTTGGGCCAGACGTGTGGAATGTCGTAGCTGCGCAGGGCAACGTCGATTTCCATGCCAGGCGCCATGTAGTTGCCAATCACCTCGACCACATCGCCCTGCGGCTGGAAGCGCGGCGTGGGCCAGTGGGTGATCTTGATTTCGACGAATTGGCCGATCTTGGCGCCACCGTTACGCCCGGCAGTGACCAGCACTTCCTGCTGGATCTTCGGGTTGTCCGGCGTCACGTAGCCAATGCCGCCTTCTTCGAAGTAGCGGCCGACCACGCTTTCATGGGCGCGGGAGATGACTTCGACCAACACGCCCTCACGGCGGCCACGGCGGTCGACGCCCGAGACACGGGCCAGGCCGCGGTCGCCGTCGAACACCAGGCGCATCTGCGCCGGGCTGAGGAACAAGTCTTCGGTGCCGTCATCCGGGATTAGGAAGCCGAAGCCGTCACGGTGACCGGAAACACGGCCACAGATCAGGTCCAGCTTGTCTACCGGGGCATAAGTGCCGCGCCGGGTATAGATAAGCTGGCCGTCACGCTCCATGGCACGCAGGCGGCGGCGCAGGGCTTCGATCTGGTCTTCTTCGTGAAGACCGAACTCTGCCGCCAGCTCCTCGCGCGCGGCCGGCTCACCACGGTCGGCGAGGCGCTGCAGGATCAGCTCACGGCTGGGAATGGGGTTGTCGTATTTTTCCGCTTCGCGAGCGGCCTCGGGATCGAGGGATTGCCAATCGGCCATCAGAAGGGGTTCACCTTGGGATATATAGATAGGAATTCTGGCATGTGTGTATTGAAACCGGAAATGTCAGCCTTGGACAGCCCCCGCTGCTGTGTATAGAGAGGGGCAATAGGCCTTCGGAATCAACAAGTTGAATTTTTTGAAATTTTTTTTGCCCGGGGGGTTTACAGCCCCCCGGACCGTCCGTATAGTGCGCACCACAACGACGGACAAGCCCGAAGTTGTAGTAGAGATGAACGGCGCTGTAAAGCATCTTTTAATCTCGAATGTGTGCCCAGGTGGCGGAATTGGTAGACGCGCTGGTTTCAGGTATCAGTGACCGCAAGGTCGTGGAAGTTCGAGTCTTCTCCTGGGCACCAAGTATTTTCAAGTAACAGATGACCAAGGATCTGTTACTACTGTGTGAAAGCGAACGATAGTCGCCTTCTCCAGACGATGTAAAGCTTTGCCCAGGTGGCGGAATTGGTAGACGCGCTGGTTTCAGGTATCAGTGACTTAACGGTCGTGGAAGTTCGAGTCTTCTCCTGGGCACCATACAAAAACCCACTAGCTTGCTAGTGGGTTTTTTCTTGCCTGCGATTTATGCATTCATCCCTATCACGCCTGTGGGAGCGGCCTCGCGTCGCGAAAGGGTCGCACAGCGACGCCAGCGTTTTTGGCGTGAACGCTGAACCCGGGGCCGCTACCCGCCCCTTTCGCGACACAAGGCCGCTCCTGCATCGCCCATGAATTTCTCGTCACCCGGCCACTTGAGAAACGATTTCGTTTACCATTGTTTCCGAATATGTAGCCGTAAGCGAGGAAGTACCCGCATGACGATCCGCCCGCAACCGCTGATGCGCACCTTGGCTGCCGCAGTCCTGAGCCTGGTGATCGGCGCTCCGGCCGCCCTGGCAGACGAACCGGTCACGCTGACCATGTACAACGGCCAGCACAAGGAAATCGGCGAAGCCATCGCCAAGGCCTACGAGGCCAAGACCGGCATCCACATCAATATCCGCAAGGGCAGCAGCAACCAGCTGGCCAGCCAGATCATCGAGGAAGGCGACCGCTCCCCGGCCGACATCATCTATACCGAAGAGTCCCCGCCGCTCAACAACCTGGGCGAGCTGGGCCTGCTGGCGAAGATCGATGACGCCACCGCGAACATGGTGCCCAAGGAGTACGTGGGCGCCAACGGCACCTGGATGGGCATCACCGCCCGTACCCGTATCGTGGTCTTCAACCCGAAGAAGGTCGACGAGAAAGACCTGCCCACCACGGTCATGGACTTCGCCAACCCGGAGTGGGAAGGGCGCGTCGGCTATGTACCGACCAGCGGTGCCTTCCAGGAGCAGGCCGTGGCCATCCTGAAGATGCACGGGCGTGAAGCCACCGAAGAATGGCTGACCGGCCTCAAGGCCTTCGGCAAGACCTACACCAACAACATGGTCGCCCTCAAGGCCGTGGAAAAAGGCGAAGTCGCTGCGGTACTGGTGAACAACTACTACTGGTATGCGCTGCAGCGTGAGCGCGGCAAGCTGGATACCAAGCTCTACTACCTGGCCGATGGCGATGCTGGCAACCTGGTCACCATCTCTGGCGCCGCCGTGGTCAAGGCCAGCAAGCACCCGAAAGAATCCCAGGCGCTGCTCAACTGGATGGCCAGCGAAGAAGGCCAGCGCGTGATCACCCAGACCACTGCCGAGTACCCGCTGCACAAAGGCATGGTCTCCGACCGCGGCCTGAAGCCGTTCGAAGACCTGCGCCCGCCAAAGATCTCGCCAGCCGACCTGGGCAATGCCGAGGAAGCAATCGAGCTTGAACGCGAGGTCGGCCTGCTCTGATGACTGCCGCCCTGTCCGAGCCGGTGCCGGTACGTTTCGTGCCGCGCCGCAAGCGCCCCTCGATCTGGGTGGTGCTGCCCGTGCTGTTCCTGGTGGCGATGAGCTTGCTGCCGCTGCTGTACGTCGCCATGAAAGCCTGGGAAGCCGGCTGGCGCGAAGCCCTGCACCTGCTCTGGCGCCCGTTCGTCTGGGGCCTGATGCGCAATACCCTGATGCTGATGGCCGGGGTAACGTTGGCGTGCATGGTGGTCGGCCTGGCCCTGGCCTGGCTGCTCGAGCGCAGCAACCTGCCCGGCCGCCGGCTGTGGGGCGTGGTGTTGTGCCTGCCGTTCGCTGTGCCGTCGTTCGTCAGCAGCTTCACCTGGGTGTCGCTGAGCTCGGACTTCGAAGGTTTGGGCGGGGCGATCCTGGTCATGGCGCTGTCCAAATACCCACTGGTGTTCCTGCCGGTGGCAGCGACCCTGCGCAACCTGGACACCTCACTTGAAGAGTCGGCGCGCACCTTGGGTTACAGCCGTTGGGGCGTGTTCCGCAAGATCACCCTGCCGCTGCTGTGGCCGTCGATGCTTGGCGGCGCGCTGCTGATCGCCCTGCACATGCTGGTCGAGTTCGGCGCACTGTCGATCCTGGGCTTGCAGACCTTTACCACGGCGATCTACCAGCAGTTCGAGCTGGAGTTCAGCAACGCCAACGCTGCGATGCTCTCGGCCGTGCTCCTGGCACTATGCCTGCTGATGCTGTGGCTGGAACTGCGCGTGCGCGGCAAGGCCCGCCATGTGCGCATCGGCCAGGGCGTGGCACGCCGTGGGCAGCCAGTGCGGCTGCGTGGCTGGATGCCGTTGGCGCAACTGTTCTGCCTGGGCCTGGCGATTCTCGGCAGCGGCATCCCGCTGGCGATGCTGGGCTACTGGCTGAGCGCGGGCTCGTCGGCAGCGTTCCCGGTGGCGGCGATAAGCAAGGCGCTGCTCACCTCGCTGTCGGTGTCGCTGGGCGGTGCAGGCTTCTGCGTGCTGCTGGCACTGCCGGTCAGCTTCCTGGTGGTGCGCTACAAAGGGCGCCTGGCATTGTGGGCCGAGCGCCTGCCGTACTTGCTGCACGCCCTGCCCGGCCTGGTGATCGCCCTGTCACTGGTGGTGTTCTCGCTACACTACGTGCCGGCGCTGTACCAGACAACAGCGCTGCTGTTGCTGGCTTATGCGCTGTTGTTCCTGCCACTGGCCCAGGCGCCGGTACGCACCGCGCTGAACAAGGCTTCGCCGACCCTCGAAGAGGCGGCCCGCACCCTGGGCGCCAGCAGCTTCGCGGCGTTCTGCCGGGTGACCCTGCCGATCATCTTCCCGGCCATGGCGGCGGCTTTTGCACTGGTGTTCCTCGATGCCATGAAGGAGCTGACAGCTACCCTGCTGCTCAGCCCGACTGGCATGACCACCTTGGCCACCGAAGTCTGGGCGCACACCGCCAACGTCGAGTTCGCAGCAGCGGCGCCTTATGCGGCGCTGCTGATTGTGGTTTCGGGGTTGCCGGTTTATCTGCTGACTACGCGGATGTATCTCAACAAGGCGTGAAAGTGAAGCTCAGGCTGCCTCGCGGCCTGGGCGGCGACCAGCTGAGCGGACATGAGCCCCCTGTCATGTGTCGCCGACAGCTCAGCAACACCACTCTCTGTAGGAGCGGCCTTGCCGGGGCGCTCCTACAAGGGACCGTGCAGGTTTCAAGCCCTGAACTGCCCCAGGCTGGCGCGCAGCTGCGCTGCCAGATCATCCAGCACCTTGCTGCTGGCAGTGGTTTGCATCACTACCTCGGCCGAGCGCTCGGCCTGGGCATGGATGTTTTCCACACGCCCACGCACTGCTTGTGCGCCGTGGGCTTGCTGCTCGGCAGCCCGGGTCGCCAGGCCGATGGCCGCATGCACCTGCTCCACTGCAGCCTGCACCGATTGCTGGCGACGCTCATTGTCACGCAGCACCAGCAGCCCTTCGCTGGCCTTGAGCCCGGCCTGGCCGATGGTCGCAACCGCCTCCTTGGCACCTTTCTGGAGGGCGGCTATGTGCGCTTGAATATCGCCCGTAGAGCTCTGCGTCTTGCTCGCCAGCGCCCGTACCTCATCGGCCACGACTGCAAACCCGCGCCCCGTCTCGCCCGCGCGCGCAGCTTCAATTGCTGCGTTCAGAGCAAGCAGGTTGGTCTGCTCGGCGATGCCATGGATGACCGTGAGCACCACTTCAATTTGCTCGCTCTGCTTGGCCAGGCGCTCGATCACCTGAGAGCCCGTCTCAACCTGCCCGGCAAGGTTTTCGATCAGGCTCGCCAACTGCGTCGAGGAACGGCTGTTCTCATCGGTCGCCTGGCGAATGTCCACCACCTGCTGCAAGGCCGCCTGCATGGCATGGCTTTCAGCCTGGGCTTCGTCAGCCATGCTCGACAGGTCGCGCAGGCTGGCGGCCACTTCGTCACGCTGCATCGCCGCCGCGGCATCGGCCCCGGCGTTGCGCTGGGCCATTGCGCCGATCTCGACACCGGTACGCTGGGCCACCTCGCCCGCCTCGCGGACGATGGGCTGCAGCTTGTCGACGAAGCGGTTTACCGCTGAAGCCATGTCGCCGATCTCGTCGCGGCTGTCGAGGGTCACGCGCTTGGTCAGGTCGCCTTCGCCGGCAGCCAGATCATTGAGCGCAGCGATCAACAGGCGCAGCTTGCTCAGTACCCGGCGACCTAACACCAAGGCCACCACCAGCAGCACGCCCAAGCCAACCACCACCAGCCCCAGGCCGATGCGCCAGCGTAGTTCGGCAGCCGCATCACGCACGGTCTGCGCGGTGTTGGCCTGCATTGCAGTGGCGCTGGCCTGCGCGGTTTCCAGGCGCTCGCGCAGGGCCTTGCCACTGTCGGCCGCGGCAGCGCCCAGGCTATCGCCGACCAGTTGCTCACCACTGGCGATCAGGGCATTGAAACGCTGGTCCAGCGCCTTGAGTTCCTGGTCAACGCCGGCAGTGGAAACACCCATCAGGACTTTGCCGATCTCGGCACCGTTGGGGTTGATCGAGGCTTCGACGAAATACACCGACGGATCGCGGCGTGCAGCCTCGAGTACTTTGTCCAGTGCACGCTCGCCCTGGCCCTTCTCGATAAGCGCCTGGTTGATCGGGTTCTGCCGATTCAGGTAGCGGGTCAGGTGCTGGCCCTGGGCGTCGTCGTAGATCACGAACAGCACGTTGGGGTTGCGCTGGGCGCGGCGGGCGAAGTCGGAAAGCATCGGCACATCATTATCCCAGATCGCCCGCGGGGCGACCGAGGCCAGCAGTTCGGCCATGTCGTTGGCCGAGTCCTTGAGGTTTTTCTCCAAGGTTGCGCGCAGCTGCTGCTGTTCGTCCTGAAGCCGCGTGGAAAGGCCTGCGCTCAGGCGCTGGCGGGTGCTGCTGGAAAGGCTTTCGAGGCCCCCGCGCACGTCCTGCCCGGCCTGCTCCAGCTCGCCAGCGAGCTGGCGGCTGTCTTTGCCAAGGCGCTCGCCCAGGTCGGCCTCCAGGGCTGTCACGGTGCTGCGGGTCAGCGCAACGGCAACCAGCACTTGCACCAAAAGGGCGATACCAAGGGCAACAAACACAGGCCGCAAGAGGCGGCTTCGTAACAATGAAAGGATGGCAGACACGGTGTAACCCTCGTGTTTTCTGGCGCCACTATTTTGATGGCATCTACAGAATCTTCTTACAGCAAGGGTTGTGCCGTACACAGCAGGGAAATGTGCCAAGGTCTAGCAAGTCGCCAGCCCTGCACCACAAATGAAAACGCCGCGATCCTTTACAGGACCGCGGCGTCAGATCAGCCTGGAGGGCAGATCAGGCGAACGGATGACGCAGAACGATGGTCTCGTTGCGGTCCGGGCCGGTCGAAATGATATCGATCGGCGCGCCTACCAGCTCTTCGATGCGCTTGATGTAGTCACGCGCAGCTTGCGGCAGCTCTTCCAGGGTTTTCACGCCCAGGGTCGACTCGCTCCAGCCTGGCATCTCTTCGTACACCGGCTCCAGGCCGATGTAGCTGTCGGCATCGGAAGGTGCGTCGATGACGGCACCGTTCTCGTTCTTGTAGCCAACGCAGATGTTGATGGTTTCCAGGCCGTCCAGCACGTCCAGCTTGGTCAGGCAGATGCCCGAGATGCTGTTGACGTCGATGGCACGACGCAGGATGACGGCATCGAACCAGCCGCAACGACGGGCACGGCCAGTGGTCGAACCGAACTCGTGGCCACGCTTGGCCAGGGTGGCGCCCGTCTCGTCGAACAGTTCGGTCGGGAACGGACCGGAACCAACGCGAGTGGTGTAGGCCTTGGTGATACCCAGGATGTAGTCCAGGTACATCGGGCCAACGCCGGAACCGGTGGAGATACCGCCAGCGGTGGTGTTGGAGCTGGTGACGTACGGGTAAGTACCGTGGTCGATGTCCAGCAGCGAGCCCTGAGCGCCTTCGAACATGATGTCCTTGCCGGCGCGGCGCAGGTTGTGCAGCTCTGCGGTGACGTCGAGCATCATCGGCTTGAGCTGTTCAGCGTAGGCCATGCACTCGTCCAGGGTCTGCTGGAAGTCGATGGCCGGCTCTTTGTAGTAGTTCACCAGCTGGAAGTTGTGGTAGTCCAGCAGCTCACCGAGCTTAGCGGCGAAACGCTCGCGGTGGAACAGGTCGCCAACGCGCAGGCCGCGGCGTGCGACCTTGTCTTCGTAGGCTGGGCCGATGCCGCGGCCGGTGGTGCCGATCTTGGCTTCGCCACGGGCTTTTTCACGGGCCTGGTCCAGGGCCACGTGGTACGACAGGATCAGCGGTGCAGCCGGGGAGATACGCAGGCGCTCACGCACCGGTACGCCTTTCTCTTCCAGCTTGGTGATTTCACGCATCAGGGCGTCCGGGGCAACGACCACGCCGTTGCCGATCAGGCACTGTACGCCTTCACGCAGGATGCCCGAGGGAATCAGGTGCAGAACGGTTTTTTCACCGTTGATCACCAGGGTGTGGCCCGCGTTGTGGCCACCTTGGTAGCGCACTACGGCGGCAGCATGTTCGGTCAGCAGATCGACGATCTTGCCTTTGCCCTCATCACCCCACTGGGTGCCCAGGACGACGACATTCTTACCCATTACATTGGTCCTCATTCACGCAAACTTGGTTGCCGGCCTGTTGCCGACGCAGAAACTCACTGGGCCAGCGGCAGAACCTGCCAGCGCCCGTCTTGCTGAATCAATTGCCGATCACAATCCGCCTCGAGAGCAGCACTCAACGGTTGGCCAGGCAGAGCCTGGACCACACGCTGGCCCTCGCTGCGCAACTGGCAGACCTGCTGCCAGAGGGCCGCGTCGCCACTGTCCGGCATCCAGATGCCGCCAGTTGGCAATACGACCTCCGCTCGCCCCAGTGTGACCAGGGTCTTCAAATCCGTGGAGAAACCGGTGGCCGGACGCGCCCGGCCAAAATCGGCGCCGATATCGTCATAGCGGCCGCCCTGAGCGATCGATTGACCCTCGCCCGGGACGAACACGGCGAACACCACGCCGGTGTGATAGTTGTAGCCGCGCAGCTCGCCCAGGTCGAAATACAGCGGCAGGTCCGGGTAGCGCGACGCCAG
The DNA here is from genome assembly GCF_001320205.1 of Pseudomonas sp. NBRC 111123. Lineage (NCBI taxonomy): Bacteria > Pseudomonadati > Pseudomonadota > Gammaproteobacteria > Pseudomonadales > Pseudomonadaceae > Pseudomonas > Pseudomonas sp. NBRC 111123. The sequence continues at coordinate 23,071 of NZ_BCAZ01000041.1, read as the reverse complement.
GCGATCAGCGATCGCCAGCAGGTCGTCGAGCGCCGCCAATACGCTGGCCGGGGCACGGCCCAGGCGCACACGGGCTTCAGCCAGCACTTCGCGGCCACCGCACAGTTCGACCAGGGCGCGCAGCATGTTGCCCAAGTCCTTGGGCAGGTCGGCGGTCAGTGCCTGCACTTCATCGACCGACTTGCGCTGCAGGGCGTCGAACAGCTGCTGTTCGACCGCGCCGGACAGGCCGGCGGCACGGGCCAGGCCGCGGTAGATACCGACGTGGCCGAGGTCCATGTGCACATCGGCAACATCGGCCAGTTGCAGCGTGGCGAGCATCAGGCTGATGACTTCGACATCGCTGGTCGGGCTGGCGTCGCCGTACAGCTCGGCACCCAGCTGAATCGGGCTGCGCGAGGTGGACAGGGCACGCGGCTGAGCGTGCAGCACGCTGCCGGCGTAGCACAGGCGGCTCGGGCCTTCGCGGCGCAGGGTGTGGGCGTCGATGCGCGCCACCTGCGGGGTGAAGTCGGCGCGGAAGCCCATCAGGCGGCCCGACTGCGGGTCGACCACCTTGAAGGTGCGCTGATCCAGGTCCTGGCCGGCGCCGGTGAGCAGCGACTCCAGGTACTCGATATGCGGGGTGACGACCAGCTCATAGCCCCAACTCTGGAACAGGTCCAACACCTGACGGCGCGCGATCTCGATACGCGCAGCCTCAGGTGGCAGTACTTCCTCGATGCCATCTGGCAGCAGCCAGCGGTCTACCGTTGCCATTACGCCATTTCCCCTCTGGTCCGGGCGGCTTGCCTGCAGGCGAGCCGTCAGTAAAGCCGGTATCGCGCACAGCAGCGGGCAGCACTGATCCCAGCGCAGCCACCGTACCCGATACCCTCGAATTGCCTTGCGAGCTGACCAAACCGTCAACTGGCGCTTTGCCAATCAACCTTGCAGACGCAAAAAAGCCGGGAAATTTCCCGGCTGCCTCATCATACACCCCTTTTCATTCAGGATGCACCCCGCCTGGTATTTTAGCTGCCAGGCGGGGCGCTCCTGCATGGAAGTCAGGGCCTGAGCATCACGGCTTGCTCTTGTCCAGGAAGCGGAAGAATTCGTTCTTCGCGTCCAGGACCAGCACGTCGCTCTTGCTCGAGAAGCTCTCGCGGTACGCCTGCAGGCTACGGTAGAACGCATAGAAATCGGCGTCCTGGCTGTAGGCCTTGGCGTAGATGGCAGCCGACTGGGCGTCGCCATCACCGCGGGTCTCTTCCGCTTCGCGGTAGGCCTCGGCCAGCAGCACACGGCGCTGACGGTCGGCATCGGCGCGAATACCTTCGGCCAACTCGTTACCTTTGGCGCGGTGCTCGCGGGCTTCACGCTCACGCTCGGTGCTCATGCGGTCGAACACACTGCGGTTGACTTCCTTCGGCAGGTCGATGGCCTTGACGCGCACGTCGATGACCTCGATACCCAGCTCCTTGCTGGCCATGCGGTTCAGCGATGCGGTGATGTCAGCCATCAGCGCGTCACGTTCACCGGAAACCACCTCGTGCAGGGTACGTTTACCGAACTGGTCACGCAGGCCGCTTTCCAGACGACGTGACAGACGCTCGTCGGCGATCTGCTTCATGCCGGAAGTGGCGGTGTAGAAGCGCTCGGCATCCTTGACGCGCCACTTGGCGTAGGCGTCGACCATCACCGCCTTCTTCTCCAGGGTCAGGAACCGCTGGGTCGGGGCGTCGAGGGTCATCAGGCGTGCGTCAAACTTGCGTACCTGGTTCACGTACGGAATCTTCACGTGCAGGCCCGGCTGGACATCCGCCTGGACCACCTTACCGAAGCGCAGCAATACCGCACGCTCGGTCTGGGACACGATGTAGAAGCTGTTCCAGGCCACGATGGCCAGAACCACGGCGGCGATCAGGGCGATCAGCGATCGGTTGCTCATCAGCGGCTCTCCCTAGTACGCAGCGGCTGCTGTTGCTGTTGCAGGTCCTGCGCCGCACGCGAGGCCGCATCGTTGACCGACGGGCTGACGCTGGTGCTTGGCGCGGCCGCGTTGCGGCTGCCTTCGACCATCTTGTCCAGCGGCAGGTAGAGCAGGTTGTTCTGCCCATCTTTAGCCGTGACCAGAACCTTGCTCGAATTGCTGTAGACCTCTTGCATGGTCTCCAGGTACAGGCGTTGACGGGTGACGTCAGGCGCCTTGCGGTACTCGCCAACCAGTTTGGTGAAGCGGTCGGCCTCACCCTTGGCACGGGCGATGACTTCGTCGCGGTAACCGTTGGCGTCCTCGATGATGCGCTGGGCCTGACCACGGGCTTCCGGCACCACGCCATTGGCGTAGGACTCAGCCTGGTTGCGGGCACGCTGCTCGTCTTCGCGGGCACGGATCACGTCGTCGAAGGCTTCCTGCACTTCACGCGGGGCTGCCGCGCTCTGTACGTTGACCTGGGTGACGGTGATACCGGTACGGTAGTTGTCGAGGAAGCGCTGCAGGCGTTCGCGGATATCCACGGCCATCTGCTCACGACCTTCGGTCAGCACCTGGTCCATCGAGGTGGAACCCACCACATGGCGCAGGGCGCTGTCGGTCGCATGCTGCAGGCTGACCTCAGGCTGGTCGACGTTGAGCACGAAGTCCTGCAGGTTGCTGATCTTGTACTGGACGGTAAGCGGCACCTCGACGATGTTCTCGTCCTCGGTGAGCATCTGCCCCTGCTTGGTGTAGGCACGCTCGCGCGTGACGTTTTCCATGTACTTGCGATCGATTGGCGGGAAGTAGATGTTCAGGCCGGGACCGACCGTCTCATAGTACTTGCCGAAGCGAAGCACCACGGCCTGCTCCTGCTCGTCGACCACGTACACGGCGCTGTACAGCCAGATTGCGGCGAGCACCGCCAGGCCGATGCCCAGCAGGCCGAAGCCACCACCTTTGCCGACATTGCGGTCACCGCCGCCACGTTTTTTGCCACTGCCGAACATGCCGTTCAGGCTGTCCTGCAGCTTGCGGAAGGCCTCGTCCAGATCCGGTGGACCCTTCTTGTCGCCACCACCGCCGCCACCGCGACGGCCGCCCCAGGGATCCTGATTGTTCGAGTTGCCACCCGGCTCGTTCCAAGCCATAGCGCTCTCCATCTGATAAAGCAAAGACGCGCCCACGGCGCGCCGTCCAATGCTACAGAATGCCTGCCACTGCTGCCCGGCGACCTCACCGAGCATTTATTGCAAAGTGTGTTGCTCGACAAACACTTGCGGCTCCGTGCCTTCACGACTGACCAGGCGATTCAACTCGACCCTGGGCAGCCGAACACTCAGCAGGCTGCGCCCTTCTTCGTCATGCTCTTCACTCTGCACGGCACCCAGGGCAAAGAATTGCGCGCGCAAGCGGGCAAAACGCTGCTCCAGACACAGGGTACCGACAAACAGATCATCCCCCAGCAACTCGGCAATCGCCTGGCCGACCAGCTCCAGGCCACGTCCATCTCGGGCCGATACCCAGACTCGCTGCGGCTTGCCATCGGCATCGCGCTGAATCTGCGGCTCGACATCTTCAAGCAGGTCGAGTTTGTTATAGACCTCGAGGATCGGCAAGCCTTCGGCACCGATCTCACCCAACACGGCCAGCACTTGCTCGATCTGCTCCATGCGCTCTGGCTCATGGGCGTCAATCACATGCAGCAGCAGGTCCGAGTTGCTCGATTCTTCGAGCGTAGCCCGAAATGCCTCGACCAGCTTGTGCGGCAGGTGGCGAATGAAGCCCACGGTGTCGGCCAGCACGATCGGCCCCAGGTCGGCCAGTTCGAGCCGGCGCAAGGTCGGGTCGAGCGTGGCGAACAGCTGGTCAGCTGCGTACACCTCGGATTCGGTCAGCGCATTGAACAGTGTGGACTTGCCGGCGTTGGTATAGCCGACCAGCGACACCGAAGGGATATCCGCCCGCTTGCGGCCACGACGAGCCTGCTCACGCTGGCTGCGTACCTTTTCCAGGCGCCCCTTGATCTGGCGAATACGTACCCGCAACAGACGGCGGTCGGTTTCCAACTGGGTCTCACCCGGGCCACGCAGGCCGATACCACCCTTCTGCCGCTCAAGGTGGGTCCAGCCGCGCACCAGCCGCGTGCTCATGTGGTCGAGCTGGGCCAGTTCCACCTGCAGCTTGCCTTCATGGGTACGCGCCCGCTGGGCGAAGATATCGAGGATCAGCCCGGTACGGTCAAGCACGCGACACTCGAAAACTCGCTCGAGGTTGCGCTCCTGACTGGGCGTGAGGGTGTGATTGAAAATCACCAGGTCTACCTGTTCGGCTTTGACCAGGTCGCGCAATTCCTCGACCTTGCCGCTGCCAATCAGGTATTTGGCCGTAGGCTGATGCCTGGCTACCGTGGCCAACGAGACGATGTCGGCTCCGGCCGACAGGGCCAGTTCCTGAAACTCCTGCGGGTCTTCGCGCGCCTCAGGGTTCTGACCTTCCAAGTGAACGAGCAGCGCCCGCTCACCACCACCGTGGCGCTCAAAGAACAATGCAGGCTCCTATCAGGCGTTGCCTGGCTCGCTGTCGCCGTGTTCGGAATCGGACGGGCTTGGCAGGCGAACCGGACGGGCAGGAACCACGGTCGAGATAGCGTGCTTGTAGACCATCTGGCTGACGGTGTTCTTCAGCAGTACCACGAACTGGTCGAAGGATTCGATCGAGCCCTGCAGCTTGATCCCGTTGACCAGATAGATCGATACCGGGACCTTTTCTTTTCTCAGTTGGTTCAAGTAAGGGTCTTGTAGCGAATGCCCTTTTGACATATGCCGCACTCCTGTAAGGATAAATAATAGAAAATCAGAAAAATTGATAAGTCAGGCCGCCCCTTCGCAAGAATAGACGGCTATCAGCAGGGACTCAGCTCAATATGGAGACGGCCCCAAGGTATTTCAAGGTGCGGGACAGATTGTCGCAGGCCAGGCTGTCGAGCCAGTGCACATCAGGCCAGCCACGCAACCAGGTGAACTGCCGCTTGGCCAGCTGTCGAGTGGCAATGATACCGCGTTCTCGCATCTCATTCTCAGTCAGCTTGCCGTCGAGGTAGTCCCAGACCTGCCGATACCCCACTGCCCGTATAGACGGCAGTGCGGCGTGCAAGTCACTTCTGGCTCGCAGCGATCGGACCTCGTCGACGAAGCCCTGTTCCAGCATCTGCGAAAATCGTAGCGCAATTCGCTTATGCAAAATGTGACGATCCGCAGGCGCAATTGCCAAACTCGCGACAGTATAGGGCAAATGCCCGCCCGCGCCTGCGTCTGCGCCGCTACTTTCCGCGAATTGACGCTGGCGATGAGCTGTCATGCTCTGGCCACTCACCCGATACACCTCCAGCGCCCTGATCAGCCGCTGCGGGTCATTTGGGTGAATGCGCGCTGCCGACTCAGGGTCCACTTCCGCCAGTTGCCGATGCAATTCGGCAAGGCCCAGCGCCTGGGCCTGGGCCTCGAGCTCTGCGCGCACCGCGGCATCGGCTGCCGGCATGTCCGCCAGGCCTTCGATCAGCGCCTTGTAATAGAGCATGGTGCCGCCGACCAGCAGCGGAATCTTGCCGCGCGCGGTGATTTCGGCCATCGCCTCCAGGGCGTCAGCGCGAAACTGCGCAGCCGAATAGCTCTCGGCCGGGTCGCGAATGTCGATCAGCCGGTGCGGATAGGCCGCCAGAATCTCTTTGGAAGGCTTGGCCGAACCAATGTCCAGGCCGCGGTAGACCAGCGCCGAGTCGACGCTGATCAGCTCGCAAGGCAGGACCTTGGTCAGCTCGATGGCGAGGTCGGTCTTGCCGGCCGCCGTCGGGCCCATGAGGAATATCGCAGGGGGCTTGCCGCTCATGTCATCGACCGCGCAGGAAAAGTTTGTCCAGATCGTCCAGGCCCATCTGGGTCCAGGTCGGGCGACCATGGTTGCACTGGCCGCTGCGCTCGGTGTTTTCCATGTCGCGCAGCAGGGCGTTCATCTCGGGGATGGCCAGGCGCCGGTTGGCGCGCACGGCGCCGTGGCAGGCCATGGTGCCGAGCAGTTCGTTGAGGTGCGCCTGGATACGGTCGCTGGTGCCGTATTCCATCAGGTCGGCGAGCACGTCCTGGACCAGGCGATTGGCCTCGGCCTGCTTGAGCAGTGCCGGAATCTGGCGAATCGCCAATGTTTCAGGGCCCAGACGCTGCAGTTCGAAGCCCAGGCGCTGGAACCACTGGCTGTGCTCTTCGGCACAATCGGCCTCACGCTGGCTCAGCGCCAGGGTTTCCGGCACCAGCAGCGGCTGGCCGCTGAGGCCTTCGCTGGCCATGGCCACCTTGAGGCGCTCGTACATGATGCGCTCGTGGGCCGCGTGCATGTCTACCAGCACTAGGCCCACGGCATTCTCGGCGAGGATGTAGATGCCCTTGAGCTGGGCCAGGGCATAACCCAACGGCGGGATATCGCCTTGGGTTTCCGGCAGTGCCGATGCGACTGGCGCGCCCTCGCTCAACGGCTTGTAGAACTCGCGGTAGACCGCCTGGGACTCGGCGGCCGGCAACGGCTGCGACGGCCGCGGTGTGTACTGGTACTGGTAACCGGCGCCACTGCCGCCATTGGAAATGGAAGGCTGCGGGGCCTGCGGCTGTTCGAGCACCGGCGAGGCCAGGCGCATTTCGCCCTGAGGGCCGAACTCGCCGACCTCAAGGCCAGTCGGGCGCGCCACCTCAGGCACGGCGGCAGGCGCTGCCAGCTGGTCTTCCGGGCGCACGTCAGCCAAGGCACGGTGCAGCGTGCCATAGAGGAAGTCGTGCACCGAGCGGCCTTCGCGGAAGCGCACTTCGTGCTTGGTCGGGTGCACGTTGACGTCGACACCGTTCGGCTCGAGCTCGAGGAACAGCACGAAGGTCGGGTGCCGGCCATTGAACAGCACGTCGCGATAGGCCTGGCGCACGGCATGGGCAACCAGCTTGTCGCGCACCGCACGGCCATTGACGAAGAAGTACTGCAAATCGGCCTGGCTGCGCGAGAACGTCGGCAGACCGACCCAGCCCCACAGGCGCAGGCCATTGCGCTCGACATCGATCGGCAGCGCCTGCTCCATGAAGCCCGGGCCGCAGATGGCGCCGACCCGCCGCGCACGGGCTGTTTCGTCATGCGCCTCATGCAGGCTGAGGATGCTCTTGCCGTTGTGGCGCAGGTGGAAGCCGACATCGAAGCGGGCCAGCGCCAGACGACGGATGACTTCCTGCAGGTGATCGAATTCGGTCTTTTCGGCCTTGAGGAACTTGCGCCGGGCCGGGGTATTGAAGAACAGGTCGCGCACTTCCACCGAGGTACCGACCGGATGCGCCGCGGGTTGCACACGCGGGGTCATGTCACGGCCTTCGGTCTCTACCTGCCAGGCTTCACCGGCACTGGCGGTACGTGAGGTCAGGGTCAGGCGCGCCACCGAGCTGATCGATGCCAGGGCCTCACCACGGAAGCCCAGGCTCAGTACGCCTTCAAGGTCTTCCAGCTCGCGAATCTTGCTGGTGGCGTGACGAGCCAGGGCCAGCGGCAGGTCGTCGGCGGAAATGCCGCTGCCATCGTCACGCACCCGCAGCAGCTTCACACCACCCTGCTCGACTTCCACATCGATGCGCCGAGCACCGGAGTCCAGGCTGTTTTCCAACAGTTCCTTGGCCACCGACGCCGGGCGCTCGACCACCTCACCCGCGGCAATCTGGTTAGCCAGCCGCGGGCTGAGCAGCTGGATGCGCGAACCACCACTCATTGCGCAGCCAGCGTGGTAGCAGGGATATCGAGGTGCTGACCGACCTTCAGCTCATCGGTCTTGAGGCTGTTGGCGCTGCGCAGGCTGGTCACGCTGACTTGATAGCGCACGGCGAGCATCGCCAGGGTTTCGCCCGGGCGCACGGTGTGCTCACGCGGGCCCTGGGCGATCTTGCCACTGTCACGCAGCCAGGCAACGTAGGTGCCAGGCGGCGGGTTCTGCTGGAAGTACTGGCGTACGCCGGTATGGATCGAGCGCGCCAACGCCTGCTGATGGCTGGCAGTGGCCAGTTTGGCCGCTTCGTTGTTGTTCGAGATAAACCCTGTTTCAACGAGGATCGACGGGATATCCGGCGATTTCAGCACCATGAAGCCTGCCTGCTCCACCCGCTGCTTGTGCAGCGACGTCACGCGGCCCATGTTGCCAAGCACCTTCTGCCCGACGTTCAGGCTGGAGCTCAGCGTGGCAGTCATCGACAGGTCGAGCAGCACGCCCGCGAGCATGCGGTCCTTGTCGTCGAGGCTGACGTTACCGGCACCACCGATCAGGTCGGAACGGTTTTCCGTGTCGGCCAGCCAGCGCGCAGTCTCGGACGTGGCACCACGGTCGGACAGGGCGAACACCGAGGCGCCGAATGCGGCGCGCGACGGTGCGGCGTCGGCGTGGATCGAGATGAACAGGTCGGCGCCCTTCTTGCGGGCGATCTCGGTGCGCTTGCGCAACGGGATGAAGTAGTCACCGGTACGGGTCAGTTCGGCACGATAACCCTTCTCGGTATTGATCTGGCGCTGCAACTCCTTGGCGATCTGCAGCACGATGTCTTTCTCGTGCTGGCCGCGCGAGCCGGAAGCGCCCGGGTCTTCACCGCCATGGCCTGCATCGATGGCGACCACGATATCGCGCTTGCCGCTAGGCACCGGCGGCAGCTTGATCGCAGGCTGGGCCGGGGTCACTGGTACGGCGGGCGTGGTCGCCGGGGTTTGCACCGGCGTTGGCGGCGGGGTCGGCGCCGTGGCGGCGATGGCGTCGGCTTCCTGGTCGTACAAGTCGACCACCAGGCGGTTGCCATACTGGGCATTCGGCGCCAGGGTAAAGCTCTTGGGCGTGACCGACTTTTTCAGGTCGACGACCACACGCAGGTCGGTTGGGGTACGTTGCGCCGAGCGCACACTACTGATCGGTGTATTCGCGGTCGACACGCTCAGCGGCGCGGCCAATGTCGCACCATTGATGTCGATCACAAGGCGATCGGGTGCGCTCAGGGTGAAGACGCTATGCTGCACGGGGCCAGACAGATCGAAGACCAGCCGCGTGTTGTCCGGCGCACGCCACAGGCGCACGCTCTTGACTTGAGTGACGGCCAGAGCGTCAACGGTCACCGCTGTCAGCAGCAATCCAACCACAGCGACCAGTGCGCGTATGCGCATACCTACCCCACTTACTGTTTATAGTGTTCGGCCAGTGCAGTGCACCAGGCCTCGCCGCGAGCCCCCTGCGGCGTAAGGTCAAGCGAGCGGCCGCCCGCTTGGGGGCTTATGGTAATGGTCAGGTCGGGCTTTGGCAAAACGCCCGCACCCTTTTGTGGCCATTCGAACAGGCACAGCGGATCGCCCTCGAAATAGTCACGAATACCCATGAACTCCAGTTCTTCCGGGTCGACCAGGCGATAAAGGTCGAAATGGAAGGCGCGTACTTCACCGATTTCGTAGGGTTCTACCACGGTGAAAGTCGGACTTTTCACTGCACCAGTATGGCCCAGGCCACGGATCAAGCCACGTGAGAGCGTGGTCTTGCCCGCCCCCAGGTCGCCTTCCAGAAAAATCACGCCACGACCGCCGGTCACCTCGGCCAGTTTGGCGCCGAAATCGACCGTGGCCGCTTCATCGGCCAGAAACAGGGTTAAGCCAGACACGCAGAATGCTCCTCCAACAACTCACGAATGACCGGCGCCAGATCACTGGCTGCCAGGCCTCTACCTTTGACGCCCAGACGCTCGCCTGCGCAGGCATGCAGCCACACCCCCAATCCAGCCGCGCCCCAGGCATCCAGCCCCTGGGCCAACAGGGCTGCCAGCACACCCGTCAGCACGTCACCCAAGCCGGCACCGGCCATCGCCGGGTGGCCCCGCTCACACAGCGCCAGCTGCCCGGAGGGGTTCGCCACCAGGGTACCGGCCCCCTTGAGCACGCAGACGCTGGCATACCGGCGGGCCAGCTTACGCGCCGCCCCGGGGCGGTCAGCCTGCACCGCTTCGGTGGAAATGCCCAGCAACCGCGCTGCCTCCCCCGGGTGTGGGGTGAGAATGCTACCGCTGGGCAGTGCCAGCGGCGTACGGGCCAGCAGGTTCAAAGCATCGGCGTCCCATACCTGTGGCCGCTCGGCGTTGGCCACCGCCGACAACAGGCTGCGGCCCCAGGCCGCCTGGCCCAGGCCTGGGCCCACCACCAGCACCGTGGCTCGCTCGAGCACGCCGACCAACTGGTTGGCCGAATCAACGCCCAGGCACATGCTTTCCGGCATGCGCGCCAGCCCGGCCACGACGTGCTCCGGGCGTGTCGCTACGCTGACCAGCCCAGCGCCACACCGCAGCGCGGCTTCGGCACTGAGCAGTACGGCGCCACCGGTGCCCAGGTCGCCACCGACGACCAGCACATGGCCGAAGTCGCCTTTATGGGCATGCGCATGACGTGTCGGCAGGCGTGCGACGGTCACGCTGCTGAGCAATTGCGGGGCATTGCTAGGGTGTTTGGTCTGCGGCATGGGGTCAAAGGCTCCAATGTCTGGCAGAATTATACGCACCTGAGCCCGTATTGCCTGCCCATCCATGTCCGTCTGTACGCCTGACCTCGCCCAACTGGCCCAATCCATCAAGACTTGGGGCCAAGAACTCGGTTTTGCCCATGTCGGCATCGCCGGTGTCGACCTTGGCGAACACGAACAGCACCTGCAACGCTGGCTCGACGCCGGCTACCAGGGCGAAATGGAGTACCTCGGCGCCCACGGCAGCAAGCGCGCCCACCCTGACCAACTGATCCCCGGCACGGTACGCGTGGTGTCGCTGCGCATGGACTACCTGCCCAGCGATACTCAGATGGCGCAACGCCTGGCCCAGCCGGAAAAAGCCTACGTGTCGCGTTATGCCCTGGGGCGTGACTACCACAAGCTGGTGCGCAAGCGCGTGCAGTTCCTCGCGGACCGTATCCAGGAAGCGATCGGCCCGTTCGGCTACCGCGCCTTCGTCGACAGCGCCCCGGTACTGGAGAAGGCCCTTGCCGAACAGGCCGGGCTGGGCTGGATCGGCAAGAATACCCTGCTGCTCAACCGCAAGGCCGGCAGCTATTTCTTCCTAGCCGAACTGTTCGTCGACTTGCCGCTGCCGGTGGACGAGGCGCATACCAGCGAACACTGCGGGCGCTGCCAGGCGTGCCTGGACATCTGCCCGACCAAAGCTTTTGTCGGGCCATACGTGCTGGATGCGCGGCGCTGCATCTCCTACCTGACCATCGAGTTGCGCGGGCCTATTCCGGTCGAATTGCGTTCCATGATGGGCAATCGAGTATTTGGCTGCGATGACTGCCAGATCGTCTGCCCATGGAACCGCTTTGCCAATCACAGCAAGGAGCAGGACTTCCAGCCGCGGCACGGGCTGGAAAATGCCGAGCTGGCTGAAATGTTCCTGTGGGACGAGCGCACGTTCCTGCGCAAGACCGAGGGTGGGCCGCTGCGTCGTGCGGGGTATGAGCGATTTTTGCGCAACCTGGCGGTGGGGTTGGGAAATGCGCCTTCTACGATCCCGGTGATCGAGGCGCTGAAGGCTCGCCGGGAAGATGAGTCGGAGCTGGTACGCGAACATGTGGAGTGGGCGCTGGGCCGGCACGGCATCCACTAGGCACCGCCTTACTCTGCTTTCAAAACCGTCGCGATCCCTGTGGGAGCGGGTTTACCCGCGAAGCAGACAACGCGGTGCATGGCACCGGCTGCGCCGGTGTTCGCGGCTAAAGCCGCTCCCACAAGGATTGCATTCAGGTTACTGCTGGTCGTTGTAGTGGAACTTGGGCATTTCCCAATGGAAACGGATCGCCAGCAAGCGCACCAGGAAGCCACCGAACAAGGTCAGCAGCATCGCCTGCTCCGCCGGGAGCTTGAAGTACACGCAGCCCAGGTAGAACCACGCCGCCGCGAACGACACGCTGGCATAGAGCTCGCGACGAAACACCAGCGGGATGTCGTTGCAGAAGATATCCCGCAGGATCCCGCCAAACACCCCGGTGATCACGCCACTGATCGATGCCACCAGCATGCCTTGCCCCATCTCCAGCGCGGTCATGCAGCCGATCAGGGTAAAGGCCACCAGGCCCAACGCATCCAGCACCAGGAACAGCGAGCGCAAACGCCGCATCATCGGCGCGATGAAGATCGTCAGCAGCGCAGCGAGGCTGGTCAACACCAGGTATTCCGGATGTTTCACCCAGGTCAGCGGGTAGTGCCCGAGCAGCACGTCGCGCACCGAACCGCCACCCAGGGCGGTCACGCAGGCGATCAGCACCACGCCAAACCAGTCCATGCCGCGGCGGCCGGCGGACAGGGCACCGGTCATGGCCTCGGCGGTGATGGCGATCAGGTAGAGCATCAACAACATGGCGCGGGTCCGTGCGAGAAAGGCGCGCAGTCTAACCAGCTGCCGCAGGCACCAAAAGAGGGCGCAAGCACATTATCTGCGCCCTTCGGCTCATACCTTGATGAAATGCTCGCGGTAGTGACGCAGTTCGGCGATCGACTCACGGATATCATCGAGCGCCAGGTGGGTGTTGCCCTTCTTGAAGCTGTCACGCACATCCGGCGCCCAGCGCGCGGCAAGCTCCTTCACGGTGGAGACATCGAGGTTGCGATAGTGGAAGTAGTTTTCCAGGCCGCGCATGTGGCGGTAGAGAAAACGACGATCCTGGCAGATGCTGTTACCGCAGATCGGCGACTTGCCTTTCGGCACCCATTGCTCGAGGAAGGCGATGGTCTGCGCTTCGGCTTCGGCCATGCTGACCTTGCTGTCGCGCACGCGCTGGGTCAGGCCCGAGGCGCCATGGGTGCGGGTGTTCCACTCGTCCATGCGCGCCAGCACTTCGTCACTGTGGTGGATGGCGATCACCGGGCCTTCGGCCAAGGTGTTCAGCTCGCTGTCGGTGACGATAGTGGCCATCTCGATGATGACGTCGTGGTCCGGGTCCAGTCCGGTCATTTCCAGATCGATCCAGATCAGGTTCTGTGGGTTCTGCATGAAGGGGCTCCTCGTATAGGCCGTCATATTAGCCTAGCGACGTCAGCCTGCGCATGCGCGGCGCAAAGGTAACCAGAATGGTCCGTGCCCTGGCGTGCTAAACTGCCTGCCGTTTTCAACTTGCCCCACCTTGGAAGGTCCATGGCCAAACGCCAGCTCAATCGTCGCCAGAACTGGCGTATCGAAAAAATCCAGAACGAACGCGCCGCTCGCGCCGCCAAACGCGAGCAGCACGTGCTGCAAGAGCTGGAGGGCGGCGACCTGGGGCCGGAGCAACTGGGCCTGGTCATTGCCCACTTCGGCGTGCAGGTCGAGGTAGAAGCCCAGGACGGTGAAGTCGCCGGCCAGGTATTCCGCTGCCACTTGCGGGCCAACCTGCCGGCGCTGGTTACGGGTGACCGTGTAGTCTGGCGCGCAGGCAACCAGGGCATTGGCGTGATTGTCGCCCAGATGCCACGCAGCACCGAACTGTGCCGGCCGAACAACCATGGCCAGCTCAAGCCGGTCGCGGCTAACGTCGACCTGATCGTGATCGTCTTCGCCCCGGCGCCGGAGCCACACCCGAACCTGATCGACCGTTACCTGGTGGCTGCCGAGCATGCCGGTATCCGCCCGCTGCTGCTGCTGAACAAGGCCGACCTGATCGACGCAGAAAACGGCCCGGGCCTGCATGCGCTGCTCGAGGTCTACCGCGAGCTGGGTTACCCGCTGCTCGAGGTTTCCGCGCACCACGGCGACGGCATGCAACGCCTGCAGCAGATGCTCGACGGGCACATCAGCGTGTTCGTCGGCCAGTCGGGTGTGGGCAAGTCTTCGCTGGTAAACAGCCTGCTGCCGGATGCCGGCACCCGCGTTGGAGACCTGTCCGAGTGGTCTGGCCAGGGCCAGCACACCACCACCACGGCGCGCTTGTATCACTTCCCCAACGGCGGCGACCTGATCGACTCACCGGGCATCCGCGAATTTGGCCTGGGCCACGTCAGCCGAGACGACGTGGAAGATGGCTTCATCGAGTTCCGCGACCTGTTCGGCACCTGCCGCTTCCGCGACTGCAAGCATGACCGCGAACCCGGTTGCGCACTGCTCAAGGCCCTTGAAGACGGCCGCATCAAGCCGCAGCGGATGAACAGCTACCGCTCGATCATTGCCAGCCTGCCGGAAGACAGCTACTGAGTTGTAGGAAATATTACCGGAGCGCGTAGGACGCCTCCGGTTTTTCCGCCATCTATTGCCCTACCCCTCGCTTTCCCTGAAGGTCATGTCTTCTATCAGGGAGGGCAACCGCGATGCCGGTTTTTATCAGTTACTGCCACGAAGATCGGCTTGACGCCTTCATCCTCAATGAACGCTTGCTGCTTGAGGGCATCACCGCACAGCTGGTGGAGCTTGGCACCGGCGGGCACACTCGCGAAGACGCGCATGGTAGCGCCTGCCAGCAGATAAACGATGCAACCCACTGGATCGGCCTGCTACCCGCAGAAACATGCGATGACGGGTGGACTGCCCGGCTACTGGAGGCGGCGGTGGCAGCCAATCGACGGGTGAGTTTCTACCATACAAGGTGTGGCGAGCCACCCGAGCACCTTGGCAGGTGGCCAATGATGCGCGAACGGAAGCATATCGACCTGTTCGTGCGGGCCTATCACGATGAGTACACGTTCCAGCGAGCGATGATTCTGCCAGCGGAGCATGGGTCGAGTGTCGACCGGGATAATGCGGATTTCTTTCATGCCGATCTCAAGGCCAAGATCAGGCGGGGATTTTGAGTCTTCTGGGGCTGCTCTGCAGCCCTTCGCGGGCAAACCCGCCCCCACAAGCATGCGATTCATGTGTGGGAGCGGCTTGCCCGCGCAGGGCCGCAAAGCGGCCCCGACCGTTACTGATCCTTCTGCTCGTCCATCTTCAAGGTCCCATCCTCGAAGATATTCAGCTTCTGGCGCAGTTCCCGCGGCTGCATCGGCGCCTGGGCAGCTGCATCACCTGCTGCCGGCGCTGCCGGAGCCGCCGCACCAGGCGCTGCACCACCTGGCGCAGCCGGCGGGGTTGGCGCCTCGGGCGTGCCCTGCTCACCCTCGATGTTGCGCTGCGCCTTCTTGGTCAGGACGATGATGTCGATACGGCGGTTGACCGGGTTGAACGGGTTCTTGCGGTCGAACAGCGACGACGAGGCATACCCTACCACCCGTGCCACTTGGTCATCCGGGTAGCCACCGGCCACCAATGCACGACGTGCGGCGTTGGCGCGGTTGGCCGAAAGCTCCCAGTTACCGTAGTCGCCAGTGCCGGAATACGGCTTGGCATCGGTGTGGCCACTGATGCTGATCTTGTTCGGCACCGCCTTGATGGTGTCGGCCATGGCCAGCAGGATGTCTTCGAAATACGGCTGAAGGCGCGCGCTGCCGATGTCGAACATTGGCCGGTTCTCGGCATCCATGATCTGGATCCGCAGGCCATCCTGGGTAATCTCGAAGAGAATCTGGTCCTTGAACTTCTGCAGTTGCGGGTTTTCCTCAACCTTGTTCTGCAGTTCCTGCAACAGCAACTCGAGGCGCTCGCGCTCGACCTGTTCGGCCATGGTCTCGACCTGGTCCTTGTCCAGTTGAATGCTGGTGTCAGGCGTAGGCTCGGACTTTACTTCCGGGTTGATGGTCTTGTCCGGCGCCATCTCTGGCGAGCCGCCCAGGTCGATCACGTAAGGCGTGCCACTCTCGGAAAAACCGATCGGGTCCTTGAAGTAGCCGGCAATGGCGATCTTCTGCTCGGGCGTGGCGGTAGACAACAGCCACAACACCAGGAAGAACGCCATCATCGCCGTGGCGAAGTCGGCGAAGGCGATCTTCCAGGCGCCGCCATGGTGCCCGCCACCGAAGCGCTTGACGCGCTTGATGATTATCGGCTGATTGTTCTCCATGACTCAGCGACCGCGAACTGCTTGTTCCAGCTCGGCGAAGCTCGGGCGATGCTTCGGATACAGCACCTTGCGCCCGAATTCCACGGCCAGCGACGGCGGCATGCCGGAGGCCGAGGCTACCAGCGAGGCCTTGATCGACTCATAGAGGTTGAGCTCTTCCTTGGCATCGTGCTCAAGGCACTTGGCCAGTGGGCCGAAGAAGCCATAGGCAGCGAGAATACCGAAGAAGGTACCGACCAGCGCCGCACCTACGTGCATGCCGATGGCCGCCTGGTCGCCTTCGCCCAGCGATGCCATGGTCACCACGATACCCAGTACTGCCGCCACGATACCGAAACCCGGCATGCCGTCGGCGATACCGGTGACCGCGTGCGACGGGTGTTCGAGCTCTTCCTTCATGCTCAGCAGTTCCATGTCGAACAAGCCTTCCAGCTCGTGCGGGGCCATGTTGCCGGTGGACATGATGCGCAAGTAGTCGCAAATGAATGCGGTCATGCGCTCGTCCCCCAGTACTGCCGGGTACTTGGCGAAGATCGGACTGGCTGCGGCGTCTTCGATATCGCTCTCGATCGCCATCATGCCTTCGCGACGGCTCTTGTTGAGGATTTCATACACCAGGCCCAGCACTTCCAGATAGAAAGCATGGGAGAAGCGCGAGCCGAACATCTTCATCGACTTCTTGATTACATGCATGGTCATGTAACCAGGGTTGGCCTGCATGAAGGCGCCAAAGGCCGCACCGCCGATGATCAGCACTTCGAACGGCTGGATCAGCGCCGCGATCTTGCCGTGGGAGAGTACATATCCGCCGAGCACGCTCGCGAATACGACGATGATGCCGATAATTTTAGCCATAGGTTCAAAGCACTTGCTGTCGTGGTCAGGGTGAGGGACGGGAGCTTTAAAACTCTTCTTCTACTTATCGGCAGAACTGCGCCAGACTATAGCCACTAACAGCGAAAAGCCAGTTCGGACTGATGTCAAAATGCCAATGGAATCCAAGGTGCCCACTCAGAATCCGCGTACGGTAGAAGCCTGGGTCAAGCTGCTCGACGGTGTCCGTGTACCGGTACCGAAGCAGAGTTACGACCGGGTCATGAGCGCCATCAACGACAATCGCCGCTCGTTGCGCGACATCGCCGAACTGATGCAAGACAGCCCCGCCCTGGTGCTGTCGGTGATGCGCGAGGCCAATCACTCCGCCAACGCCAGCCAGGCCGAGCCCGCCGAAAGCCTGGAGGTCGCCCTCAACCGCCTGGGCCTGGCACGCAGCAAGGAACTGCTGATGCGCCTGCCGGCCCTGCCGGAAGACGACATTCCGCCGGTGCTGCGCCAATTTCTGTTGATCAGCCAGCACGCCGCGCAACAGGCCAGCGGCCTGTTCGCCAGCCGTCTGGCGCGCCTGTGGCAGGAGATCCACTGGGGCAGCCTGTTGTTCCTCTCCCCTCTGTGGCCGCTGGCCCTGGCCCACCCCAAGCTGTTGGACGCCTGGGAGCTGCGGGTTATCCACAAAGGCGAGATCGCAGCCGACGTAGAGCAGGAATTGTTCGGTGTGCGTATCTTCGCCCTGTGCCAGGCCATGGCCGAACACTGGCGCTTGCCCAAATGGGTGACCCAAGGCTATCGCCTGCTGCTCGAAGAGCGCGACCAACTGGCCATGGTGCTGAGCATCGCCCGCGAAGAAGACCTGCTCAGCCAGCAACATCGCCTGGACGAGGCACCCGGCTTGCGCCGCTGGTTCAACGAGCCGGCCAACACCGTACTACTGGCCAACAACCTGGCCCTGGCAGCCCAGGTCGGTTGGGACAACCCGCATTTGTTACGCTGGCAGCAGCTGACCGCACTGTATCTGCAAACTTCACTGGAAGACGTACAACAGCAGGTGCACCAACAGGCTGCCGCCAGCGCCCGGCGTCACGCCAGGCATGCGCTGTTCCACCCGGCCGAAGCGCTGATCTGGCCTTGGCACCAGCGCCGCCCGCACCCGGACATGCTGACGCCACCGCCCCCCTCCAGCGAGGACCTCGGTCGCTGGCGCAAGCTGTGCCAGGAGTTGCTGGCCCAGCCAAGCCCGTTCACCAACGCGGTACACCTGGCGACCCAGGCGCGCGACGCCATGCTCGCGTGCGGTATGCAGCGCATAATGCTGCTGACACTGGACCGTGCCAGCGACTATCTGCGCGTGCAGCAAACCGCCGGCCTGCCCAAGGAGGCCGCAGCCATGGCTTTGCCAGTCGCACAGAACAAACTGCTGCAAAAGCTCGTGAGCAAGGCCGGGCAGTTGCGCCTGACGCCTGACAATCACGCCCAGTTCTCGGCATTGCTACCCGCGCCGCTGCGGGCCTTGTTCCGCAGCGAACACGTGCTGCTGCGTTCGTTGGCAGTCAGTGACCAGGTGCTGATGCTGGCCGTGGCCGACCAGGGCGGCAAGCCGCTGGCGGATGTCAGCGTGCAGGCCTTCGGCAAGACTTCGCAATGTATCGAGCGCGCGCTGGCGGTGTTTGCCAACCGCGGCGCCTGAGCCATGCGCTACAATCGCCCCTCTTTCCACACTGGAGAACGTGGATGACCGACTTTTCCGGCCTGCCTTTGGTGATCGAAGCCGCAGACCTGCTGCCGCGCCTGGATTCACCCCAGCTGATCCTGGTCGACCTGAGCAGCGCCAACCGCTATGTCAGCGGGCATATCCCCGGCGCCCGCTTCGTCGAGGGCAAGCGCACCCAGCTTGGCCTGCCTCCGGCACCCGGCCTGCTGCCGCCCCTGGCCGACCTGGAAAAACTGTTCAGCGAGCTCGGCCACCGCGACGACGCAGTCTATGTGGTGTACGACGATGAAGGCGGCGGCTGGGCCGGCCGCTTCATCTGGCTGCTCGATGTCATCGGCCATAGCCGCTACCACTACCTCAACGGCGGCATCCAGGCCTGGTCGCCGGACAAGCTCTCCACCGACGTGCCAGCCCCTGGCAACACGCCCGTGCACCTGCAACTGCACGGCGAACCGACCGCCACCCGCGAATACCTGCAAAGCCGCCTGGGCGCCGATGACCTGGTGATCTGGGACGCCCGCGGCCCGCAGGAATTCAACGGTGAGAAGGTCTTGGCCGCCAAGGCTGGGCACATTCCCGGCGCCATCAATTTCGAGTGGACTGCTGGCATGGACCTCAACGACCACCTGCGCATCCGCGCAGACATCGCTGAAGCACTCCAGCAACTGGGCATCACCCCGGACAAGGAAGTGATCACCCACTGCCAAACCCACCGTCGCTCCGGTTTCACCTACCTGGTGGCAAAAGCCCTCGGCTACCCACGCATCAAGGCTTATGCCGGTTCGTGGAGCGAATGGGGCAACCACCCGGACACGCCTGTCGAAGTTCAAGGACAATCAACGCAATGAAATCCCGTCTGTTCATCCTCAGTCAGCACCTGCTGCCGCACCACTTGCTGTCGCGCCTGGCTGGCTGTGTCGCCGAGTGCCGTGCACGCTGGTTCAAAAACGCCTTCACCGCCTGGTTCGCCAAGCGTTACCAGGTGAACATGAGCGAAGCGCTGGTCGAAGACCTCACCGCCTACGAGCACTTCAACGCTTTCTTCACCCGCGCCCTGAAACCAGGCGCCCGCCCGCTGGACGAAACCCCGGGCGCGGTCCTCTGCCCGGCCGACGGTGCCGTCAGCCAGCTGGGCCCGATCGAGCACGGTCGTATCTTTCAGGCCAAGGGCCACAGCTACAGTGCCCTCGAACTGCTTGGCGGAGACCCTGCGCTGGCTGCGCCGTTCATGGGTGGCGAGTTCGCCACCATCTACCTGTCGCCGAAGGATTACCACCGCGTGCACATGCCGCTGGCCGGTACCCTGCGCGAGATGGTCTATGTGCCTGGCCGTCTGTTCTCGGTCAACCAGACCACCGCCGAGAACGTGCCGGAGCTGTTCGCGCGCAACGAACGTGTGGTGTGCCTGTTCGATACCGAGCGCGGGCCAATGGCCGTGGTGCTGGTCGGCGCCATGATCGTCGCGTCGATCGAGACCGTGTGGGCCGGCCTCGTCACGCCGCCAAAGCGCGAGCTGAAGACATTCCGCTACGACGAAAGCAGCCGTGCGCCGATTCACCTGGAGAAAGGCGCCGAGCTGGGCCGCTTCAAATTGGGCTCGACCGCGATCGTGCTGTTCGGGCCAGAGCAGGTGAAATGGGCCGAAAACCTGGGCGCAGCTTCGGCTGTGCGCATGGGTGAATTGCTGGCTAATCCTGCCCAGGCTTGACCCTGGACGAAAAAAAGGCCCTGCGTGTGCAGGGCCTTTTTTTGTCCGGCGTATCAGCCTCGGGCGTCGCGGTCGCGCAGGCCCAGCAGGTACAGCACGCCATCCAGCCCCAGGGTGGAAATCGCCTGCTTGGCCGACTGGCGCACCAGCGGCTTGGCGCGGAAAGCCACACCAAGGCCGGCCAGCGACAGCATCGGCAGGTCGTTGGCGCCATCGCCCACGGCGATGGTCTGGTCCAGCTGCAGGCCTTCTTCATTGGCCAGTTGCTGCAGCAGGTCAGCCTTGCGCTGGGCATCGACAATCGGCTCCACGGCCACGCCGGTCACCTTGCCATCGACCACTTCCAGTTCATTGGCGAATACGTAATCAATGCCCAGGCGCGCCTGCACCTGCTTGGCGAAGTAGGAGAAGCCACCGGACAGGATCGCCGTCTTGTAGCCCAGGCGCTTGAGCTCGGCGAACAGATTTTCGGCACCTTCAGTCAGGCGCAGGGAAGCACCAATCTCGTCGAGCACTCCGACATCCAGGCCCTTGAGCAGCGCCATGCGCTCCTTGAAACTGGCGCGGAAATCCAGCTCGCCACGCATGGCGCGCTCGGTGATCGCGGCAACCTGTTCGCCCACACCGGCCGCCTTGGCCAGTTCGTCGATGACTTCAGCCTCGATCAGCGTCGAGTCCATGTCGAATACCGCCAGGCGGCGGTTGCGGCGGAACAGGTCATCCTTCTGGAACGCGATGTCGATGTTCAGCTCTTCAGCCAGCGCGAAGAAGTCGGCACGCAATGCCTGGGCGTCGCTCGGCACGCCGCGCACGGAGATTTCCAGCGCTGCTTTGCCCTTCTCGCTCGGAGCACCCAACGCAACCCGTGCCGACAGGCGCTCGATGCGCTCGATGGTCAGGCCGTACTGGCTGATGACTGCGCTGACGCGTTGCAGTTGCTCGGGGGTGATCTTGCGGCTGAGCACGGTCGCGATATGCCGCGCTTCGCCCTGGGCATCGGCCCAGTGCTGATAGTCGGCCTCGGAGATCGGCGTGTACCGCGCTTGCAGGTTCAGTTCGTGGGCCTTGGACTGCACGCTCTGCAGCAGACTGGTGGCCACTTCGTTGTCGGGGATATCGACCAGAATGCCGAACGACAGGGTGCCGTGCATCACCGCCAGGCCGATGTCGAGGATGTTCACACCGCCCTGGAGCAGGACGCCGGTAATGGCGGCGGTAAGACCGGGACGGTCCTCACCGGTGATGTTGATCAGAACGATTTCGCGCACAACCTGGCTCCGACTTCGATGAAAAATGCGCATTCTACCGATTTTCCATGACCATCGGGCGCCAACTCTACTTTGCCGACAAAACACTGCTCGCTATACTGCCCAACACTTTTATGCCATTAAGAGCCGAGCTCTGTGAACCGGCCCACGCCCGTCAAAACCGACAACTTCTTCATCATGATCTTCCGAGCCCTGCGCCAACGTCGCGTGCCCTTGGCACTGCGCATCGCCACCACCAACATTTTCCTGGTGGCACTGGCGCTGGTGATCTACGCCTGCGTGATGGGCCTGCAGTTCAAGCAGGCCATGCACGAGCAGGCTGACGCCCTCGGCCAGAGCCTGACTACCCAGACCGCCACCTCGGCAACCGAGCTGCTGGTGTCAAATGACATCCTCAGCCTCAACGTGCTGCTGGGTAACCTGGTTAAGAACCCGCTGGTGGCCCATGCGGCCATCTACAGCGTGGACAACCGCATCCTCGCCGAGGCCGGCCAGCGCCCACGCAACAGCCTGCTGGGTGAAGCCGAAGGTCTGTACCAGACCAAGATCACGTTCCAGGATGTGACCGCCGGCCAGCTGCGCATCAGCCTGGACATGAGCCAGTTCCAACAGCCGATGCTGATCAGCCTGCAGAGCATGGGCATCCTCGCCGCCATCCTGCTGGCCCTGGCGCTGAGCCTGAGCCTGCGTCAAGGCCGCCACATCACCCTGCCGTTGCTGCAACTGCGGGTATGGCTGCGTGACCCGCACCCTTACACCCCGGCCATCGACCGTCAGGACGAAATCGGCGACATCGCCCGCCAGCTGCACGCCCGCCTGGCGCCGCCACCTCCGCCCGAGCCGGAACCGGAGGAGGAAGCGTTCGAAGACGAG
Source organism: Pseudomonas sp. NBRC 111123 (assembly GCF_001320205.1). Classification (NCBI taxonomy): domain Bacteria; kingdom Pseudomonadati; phylum Pseudomonadota; class Gammaproteobacteria; order Pseudomonadales; family Pseudomonadaceae; genus Pseudomonas; species Pseudomonas sp. NBRC 111123. The sequence goes on along the minus strand of NZ_BCAZ01000041.1, from coordinate 749 downwards.
TTCGACGCGCCGCACGGCGAAGCCCCTGCCAAGCCAGCCCAGCGCGCCAGGGCCATTGTCCAGGCAGACGAGGATGACGACGAAGCCTTCGCCGGGCTACTGGATGACGAGGAGCAACCGGCGCCCAAACCTGCCGTGGTCGAATCCGACGAGCCACAAAACACCGCCGTGCTAGCCGTTCAACTGGGCTCCCAAGAGCAGCTGCGTCGCCTGCCGCGCACGCGCCTGACCGAGCTGCTGGAGCGCTACCGTGGCTGCCTGGAGCAGGCTGCATCGCTGTATGAAGGCGACATCCACACGCTCAACGATGGCAGCACCCTGGTGCTGTTCCACAGCCGCGACTGCGGCGAGGATTACCTGACCAACGCGATCTGCTGCGGCGAGCTGCTGCGTGCGCTGGGCCATGCCCTGCAGATCGAAGTGGCCGACAGCGGCATCACCCTGCAACTGCAGCTGGGCCTGGCCCTGGCCGACGATCTGCAAGGGTTGGAGCAGGTTGACCTGCTGATGACCGAGAAGGCCCAGGATGCCCTGGCACTGTCGCAGCACAGCCGCAACCTGTTGCTGGTGGAGCGGCAGATCAGCGATGACGCGCTGATTCGTCAACGTGCTCGCATTCGCCCGATTGCCAGCCCAGAAGGCGCCTGCTGCGTGGAGCGGTTGATGGAGCCTTACCCGTCGATGCTGGAGCGCCAGTTGGCACGGATGCACGAGCGCCGGGCTTGATTTGAGATCCTTGGGGCCGCTCT
>NZ_BCAZ01000040.1:0-53287 GCF_001320205.1 Pseudomonas sp. NBRC 111123 | reverse complement strand
CTCGATCTACCTGCAAATACAAATTTCAAGGCATGCACTACCGCTTGCCGAGAATCTTCCCCAGCAGCTCCGGCCGCGGCGCGCCTTGCTGGCTCTGCAGGTTGCCCTGCTCATCCTGGTAGAAGATCGCCGGGGTCGCCTGAAGCCCCATCTCTTCCATCAGGGCCATGTTCGCCGCCAGCTTCTGCTGCACGGCATCTGGCACCTTGTCCAGCGGCTTCAGGGCACTCGCCTTGCCTGCTTTCTCGTGCTCATGCAGCGCCTTGGCCGGGTCCTTGGCTGCCAACAGTGCCGCCGACTTGCCGGGGCTGTCCTCGCGGATGATACCGACCATGATATGGCGCAACTGCACCTTGCCCGATTCCACCCACGGCCGCGCTTGTTCCCAGAACATGTTGCAGTAGGGGCAGTTGGGGTCGCTGAACAGGTACACCTTGCGTGGCGCACTGTCCTTGCCGTCGGGGATCCAGGAGGTTTTCTCCATCTTCGCCCAGATTTCCTTGCTCATCGGCGCATACACCAGCTTCTGCAGCGGCTCGGCGCTGAGGTCCTTGCCCTGTTCGTCGAACAGGCTGCCGACCAGCACGTGCTTGCCGTCGGGTGTCAGGTACAGCGCCAGGGCATTGTTCTGGTACTCGGCGGCATAGCCGCGCAGGCCGTTGGGCGCATCGAAGCTGCCCTTGATCTCGGCGCCCTTGGCTTGCAGTTGCTGGATCGCCTTGGGCAGGTCTTCGGCCTGCACCAGCGGGGCGGCCAGCAGGGCCAGGGACAGGGGCAGCAGGGCAGTCAATCGCATGTCAGTTTCCTTGTGCGGCAGAGGCGGGCGGCTTGGCCCGCTCGAAAGGTTCCAGGGCATGGCGCAGGCTGGCCCGCGACAGCTCGCCCAGGTGGCTGCCGATCAGGCGGCCGTCGGCGTCGTAGAACAGGGTGGTGGGCAGGGCCATCGAGCCTACCCGCTGGGCCAGCACGCCGGTGCCGTCGAACAGCACGTGGGTCAGGCTCAGCCCGGTGGTGGCGAGGAACGTTGTGACGTTCTCCGGCGTCTCGCCTTGGTTGACGAAGATGAAGGTCACGTGGGGGTATTCGCCTTGGGCCTGTTGCAGTACCGGCATTTCCCGGCGGCAGGGCGGGCACCAGGTGGCCCAGATATTGATCACCAGCGGCTTGCCACGGTAGCTGTGCAGGGCCACGGACTGGCCAGCAGCATTGCGCAAGCTCAGTTCGGGCAGTGCAGTGCCCTTGCTGTACAGGTGGCTGCCCAGGCTGGCCAGGCCCCAGAACAGCGCACCGCTGAACAGTGCCCAGCCCAGCGGGCGACGCAGGCCAGGCTGGCGCCAGCCCTGCCACAAGGTGGCGAGGACGATGCCGACCAGGCCCGACCAGAGCAGGAAACCGCCATCACGGATATCGATGACTTGCAGCAGGTCGTCGCGGTACATCGGCCAGTAGGCCAGCACGAACCCCAGGCGGGCGCACAGCAGGCCGATCAGGAACAGGTTGAACAACGCCGATTCCGGGCTTTCGCCGCCGCGCCGGGCGACCCACCAGCCGACCAGGCAGGCCACGCCGAGGGCGGCGAGCATCAGCAGGTGGTTGAGGGCCATGGTCAGTGGCCCAAGGGTTACCGTCAGCATCAGCCTTGGCTCCGGGTCTGGGTCCAGTGTTGCAGGAATGCGGCGGCATCTACCTCACCGGTGATGCGCCGTGCGCGGCGTTCTTCACCTTCCGGGCCGAGCCAGATGATGCTGGGGGGGCCGGGTACCTGGTAGCGCTGCAGCAGCGCGCGGCTGGCCTCGGAATCGGCAGTCACGTCCAGGCGCAGCAGGTGGACGCCCGCCAGGCTGGCTTGCACGTCAGGGCGGTTGAACACTTGCTTTTCCATGACCTTGCACGACACGCACCAGTCGGCGTAGTAGTCGACCATGACCCACTGGCCGCGAGCGTTGGCGGCATCCAGCTCGCGTTGCAGGGCTTCAGGGCTGCTGACCGTGACGAAGTGCTCGTCGGCCTTTTGCACAGTGGCGGTGGCAGTACCGCCGGCGAACGGCCGCAACGGTTGCCACAGATCGTCACCACCGGCTGCCGCGCCGACCAGCAGCAAGCCACCCCACAACGCGCCCAGCAGCGGTACCGCGCGCAGTGCCGGCAAGCGCTGCAGCGCCGGCCAGCTGGCCCAGCCCAGGGCAATCAGCCAGGCGCCGCTCAGGGCCAGCAATACAGGGGCGGCAAGCAGGCTGCGCACGGTGTACAGGGCCATGGCCAGGAACACGAAGCCAAACACACCTTTTACCCGGTTCATCCACGCCCCCGGGCGCGGCAGGTAGCGGTTGCCCAGGGTCACCAGCAACAGCAGCGGTACGCCCATGCCCAGGCCGAGGCTGAACAACACCAATGCGCCTTGGAGCACATCGCCACTCTGCGCGATGTACAGCAGTGCGCCGGCCAGTGGCGCGGTCATGCACGGGCCGAGCAGCAGGCCAGACAGTGCGCCAAGCAGCGCCGCGCCATACAGGTTGCCGCCACGGGTGCCTTGCCCGGCGCGGTCGAGGCGGTCGCGCAAGGCGGCCGGCAGTTGCAGTTCGAAGGCGCCGAACATCGGCAGGGCAAGGAGGATGAACAGGCCGGCCAGGCTGCCCAGCAGCCAGGGCTGCTGCAGCCACGCCTGCAGGCTGGCGCCCAGCAGTGCCGCGACTACGCCAAGGGCCGCGTACACCAGCGCCATGCTCAGTACATAGACCCCGGCCAGCAGCCAGCCACGCCGGGCACTGGCACCGTTGCCCAGGACCAGGCCGGCGAGAATCGGCAGCATCGGCAGCGAGCAGGGGGTGAAGGCCAGCAGCAGGCCAAGGCCGAAGAACGCCAGCAGGCTCCAGCCCAGGCTGGCGCTCTGCAAGCCGCTGGCCAGTGCTTGGTCGCTGGCTTGCTCGCCGGCCGGCGCCACGCTGCCGCCTAGGTCGATGGGGGTAGTTTGCGGCGGGTAGCACAGGCCGGCATCGGCACAGCCCTGCCAGCCCAGCCGTAGCTGGCCTTGGGCATTGGCCGGGATCAACAGTTCGAGCTGGTCGCGGTACACCGTGGTGTCACCGAAGAACTCATCGTGGTGATTCAGGCCAGCAGGCAGTTGCGGTTGCTGGTCGGCGGACAGGCCGTCGAACTTCAGGCGCTTCTGGTACAGGTAGTAACCCTGCTTGATCTGGAAGTACAGGCGCATCTGGCCGTCGGCCTGGCGGTCGTGGGTCAGCACGAACGCCTGGTTGACCGGCAGGAAGTCGGGTTTGACGTCGAACGGGTTGGCCTGCAACGGGCCGGCCAGGAGCAACGTCAGGAAGAGCAGAAGGATGCGCATGTCTTCGCCTTGGCAATACGGAATGGTGGCCATGCTGGCGGGGGTCGATTAACCCAAGGTTAACCGTTCCTGGTGAAGCTGTTGCGGCGGCGCCGCGTGTCGGTCTTCGAAACACCGCGACATATTGTCGGCTTGACTTTGCTTATGCCCATATTCTTGTTGTAAAGTTGACGCAGAAGTCAGTTTTTCCTGGCTCAAGCGACAAGGTTCTCACCCTTCCGAGTTCCCCGCATAAGAATCAGAAAAAGATGGGCAGATACTCTTCTGCCCAGAGGATCAAGCATGTCCAACCGTGATATTTCCCGGCGCGCCTTCTTGCAAGGCGGCCTGATCGCTGGTGTCGGTGTGACCATGGCGCCGCTCGGCAGCCAGGCATTCGCCGCCCTGATGGAGGAGCGCGTCACCACCTCGCCGCAAAAGTGGATGAACCACGACGGCAAGGCTCGTTTTCGCAATGACGCGCTGTCAAAGGTCTGTGGCAACAAGGTCTTTGCCCGCGACATCCGCGCCAAGGACATGCCCGGCTGGCCGACCCAGCAAGGCCATGCGCTGCTGCTCAAGGCGACCAAGGCCGACCGTATCTACGCCGGCCATGACCTCAGCCTGCTCGGCGCCGACCTGCAGCCGGACCGTATCGTCACCGCCGCCGACCTGGCGAAGGACGGCATCGCCTGGCCCGAGGCCCACTCGCCCGACCCGCTGCTGCCGCCTGGCCAGGTGCCGATGTTCATCGGCCACCCGGTGGCGATCCTGATCTGGCACGACTTCGAGCGCTTCCGCCAGGCCAAGCGCAAACTGCAGTTCAACGACAAGGCGATCAAGTACGGCGCCCAGGCTCCGCTGTACCAGCGTGACCCCTATGGCAGCTTCCGCTTCGTGCGCGTGGGCGGTGCCACGCCGTTCGACGACGATGAGTTCTCCAGCCTGAAGAACTCCATGCTGTTCCCCACCATCCTCAACCGCAAGCCGGTGTGGTCCAAAGCGCCCAACCAGCACGGTGACCTGACCGAACAGGGCCTGTTCTACGCCAAGCGCATGGGTGAACAACTGGACAATCCGCCCGAGGACTGGCTGGTGTTCGACGAACGCTACAAGACGCCGTCGATCGAGCCTGCCGCGCTGGAGCCGGACAACGGCAACGGCTGGTACGACCCTGCGACCGGCACGCTGCACTTCGTGGTCGCAACCCAGTGCCCGTTCGAAGCGGCACAGGAATGCGTGCACATGATCAAGCCGTCGCGCTTCGTCCTGAACACGCTGAACATGCACCCGGGCTATACCGTGGGCTACGGTTCGAAAGACAACAACATCTTTGTCTTCTACGCTGCCGTGGCCGCGCTGTATGGCAACGGCGTGCCGATCCGCCTGGCCAACGACCGCTACGAGCAGTTCCAGAGCGGCATCAAGCGCCATGCCTTCGACATCCGTTACCAGCTGGCCGTGGACAAGAAGGACAACAGCTTCAAGATCTTCCGTGCCGACATGAGCTGCGACGGTGGCGGGCGTATCAACTACAGCCCGTCGGTGGCCGCAGTGGGCGCCACTGCAGCGCAATCGATCTACTACATGCCGCAGAACGACCTGTCGGTGACTGCCTACTTCTCGCGCGGTGTCGAGGCGGGCTCCATGCGCGGCTACGGCACCCTGCAAAGCATGGCGGCCACCGAAATGATGGTGGATGAGATAGCCGGTCGACTGGGCGTCGATGCCATCGACCTGCGCCGCGCCAACGCGCTGAAGTCAGGCATGAAGAACACCCAGGGCGCAGTCCCGGCCGGTGCCCTGCGCCTGTACGAGATCCTCGACAAGGCTGCCGTGCACGACTGGTGGCGCAACCGCGATACGCGCAAGCAACAGATGGACGCCAAGGACCCGGACCACTGGTACGGCGTCGGCTTTGCCATCTGCCAGAAAGACTTCGGCACAGGTTCCGAAGCCCCCATGGCCAGCGTCGAGTTCACCGCCGATGGCCGTATCACGCTGCGTCACATCGGCACCGAACTGGGCACCGGCATGTCCACGTCCCAGGCCCTGGTGGTCAGTGACTTCCTGGGCCGCTCGGCTGATGAGGTCAAGACTGCGGTCACCGAATGGCCGGAGTTGCAGCTGAGCACCAGCGGCAACCCGTACCTGATCAGCCAGCCCGAGCAGGACGCTGCGCTGCGCAACCCGCGCTGGGTCGGCAAGCTGGCCTCGCCGTCGTCGGCGACCAACTCGGCGTTCTACTTCAGCCACGCCACCCGTGAAGCGGCCCGTGTGCTGTTCAACCACGGCCTGTGGCCGGCAGCCATGGCCATCTGGAGCCAGGGGCCGCATGGCGGCCAGGCCAACCCGCTGGTGGTGCGCCGCGAGAATGCGGTGTGGGTCAACGGCGAGCTGACCGGCAACGGCCTGGCGCCGATCCCGTTCGCTCAGCTGGCGCAGAAGGCCCACGAGATGGGCCTGGTCACCGGTGCCAGCGTGCACGGTTTCAACCGTTGGAGCTGGGCCGAGGCCGACTTTGTCATCGATGGCGTGCGCGAACGCTTCCCGCTCGATGCCGTGGCGGTGAAATACGGCGACGGCGCGGTGAATGCCAAGAAGGCGCAGATGAGCAGCCATGGCTACCACTTGCTCGACCGGCAGAATGCCGCGTACCCGGATACCCAGCTGAACAACGCCATGGTCACCTACTACAGCCCGGTGGCGACCATCGTCGAGGTCAAGGTCAACAAGGGCACACACGAAGTGCAGGTGCTCAACCACCACAGCTGGGTCGAGTGTGGCCGGGTGCTGGTACCGGAACTGGTCAAAGGCCAGCTCGAAGGTGGTATTGCCATGGGCATCGGTCATGCGCTGACCGAAGAAATGCCGTTGTACGAGGGCGGGCCCGGGGAGGGCGACTGGAACTTCAACCGCTACCGCCTGCCGCATGCGCGCGATGTGGCGGTGTGGAAGCAGACCAGCGAAATCCTCCCGCCGCTGTCACCGACCGACCCGTCCAAGGGCATCGCCGAAGTGGTGATGATCCCGGTCGTCGGTGCCATCGGCAACGCCGTGGCGCATGCCATTGGCAAGCGCGTGCGCGATCTCCCTATCACCCCAGCCCGTATCAAGGAGGCCCTCAATGGCTAACCGTCCACTGCAACTGACCCTCAACGGTCAACCGGTCGGCCCGGTCGAGGTCCCTGATGACCTGGCGATGATCGACTACCTGCACGAACACCAGAACCTCACAGGTTCCCGCCTGGGCTGCGGCCAGGGCATCTGCCACGCCTGTGTGGTGATCGTCGACAACCCCGACGGCACCAGCGAGGAAGTGCGTACCTGCATCACCGGTGCACATTATTTCGAAGGCAAGAAGGTCCGTACCATCGAAGGCCATGCCAAGCAGGACGAGGCCGGCAACCTGACGCTGAACCCTATCCAGCAGAAGTTTGTCGACCTGTTCGCCTTCCAGTGCAGCTATTGCGCACCAGGCTTCGTCAACGCCGCCACGGTGCTGGTGGAAACCGCCCAGCGCCAGCCGTTGAAAAAGAGCGAAGTGCAAGACCGCATCGAGGCCAGCCTCGGCCACCACATCTGCCGCTGCACCGGGTACGTGCGTTACTACGACGCCACCCGCACGGTGCTCAATGACCTCGGCCTGGTCAAGGAGGGTTGAGCATGGGCTTCATTCGCAGCACTCTCGCGCTGGCCCTGGGCCTTGCGGTCGTCTCGCTTGCCCAGGCGGCCGACGAGGCGCAGGTCAAGCGCGGTGAATACCTGGCCCGTGCGGCCGACTGCATGGCCTGCCACACGGCCGAAGGCGGCGCACCGTTTGCCGGTGGCCTGCCGATCCATTCGCCGTTCGGCACCATCTATGGCAGCAACATCACTCCGGACAAGCAGTACGGCATCGGCAACTACACGGCCGACGAGTTCTTCGCTGCCGTGACCGAGGGCAAACGCAAGGATGGCGCCAACCTCTACCCGGCCATGCCCTACACCTCGTATCACCTGATCAAGCGGGAAGACTCGGACGCGATCCTGGCCTACCTGATGACCATCCCGCCGATCAACCGCCCGGCGCCGGAAACCAAGCTGAGCTTCCCGTTCAACGTGCGTCTGGGCCTGACGGGGTGGAACATGCTCTATGGCAAGAGCGTGCAACTGCAGCCAACCGAAGGCAACAGCCCGGCCTGGCAGCGCGGGCAGTACATGGTCGAGGTCATGGGCCACTGCGGCGAGTGCCATACCCCGCGCAACCCGATCGGTGCACTGCAACAGGACAAGCGCCTGACCGGCGGCCTGTTGGCTGGCTACCTGGCGCCGAGCCTGCTGGCCCAGGACCTGGCCGAGCGCGGCTGGACCCAGCCGGACCTGACCACTTTCCTCAAGCATGGCATCAGCGCCCAGGGTAGCATGTTCAACGAGATGTTCCCGGTGGTGCACCACAGCACCCAGCATCTTGAAGACGCCGACCTGGCCGCCATGGCCACCTACCTGCTCGGAGACCAGCCGCCGAAGGCCAAGGTGATCGAGGCAGTGCCACTGGAGCAGCTCACCGACAGCGCTAAACGGGGGCGTCAGCAGTACCTGAACGTCTGTGCCGGCTGCCACGGTGTGGACGGTGAGGGCAAACCGCATATCGCCGTGGCCATGCAGGGCAACACCGTGTTGCGCCAGAGCGACTCACGCAACCTCGCGAAGGCGATCCTTGAGGGCATCCGTGAACAGCAGTTCACCGGCTTCGAGCGCATGCAGCCGATGCCGGGCTTTGCTGACAAGCTCGACGACCAGCACGTGACGGACATGGTCAACTACCTGCGCCAGGCCTGGGGTGGATTGCCCGGCGACCTGACCGTACAGCAGCTCGCCGAGCTGAAGGCGGAGTAAACCGTGCAGCATCTCGATCTCCAGGTGATCAGCCAGGCGCTGCAGTGGTCGTGCGATGGCCAGCGGGTGTGGTTGTGCACGGTGCTCGCCACCTACGGCTCGGCGCCTCGTGCGCCGGGCTCGCTGCTGGCGGTCAACGCCAGCGGCCAGTGGCTGGGCTCGCTGTCGGGCGGCTGCGTCGAAGATGACTTCCTCGAGCGGGTAGGGCGGGGCGAGTTTCCCGAACCGATTGCCATCGTGCGCTATGGCGATGGCAGCGACACGCGTTCGAGCATTCGCCTGCCTTGCGGCGGCGTGCTCGAAGTACTGGTGGAAAACCTGCCGGCCGACTGCGAAGTGCAGGCCCACTTGCGTGAGCTGGAAGGCGCGTTGCGCGGCCAGCGTCGGCTGCTGCGCGAAGTGAGTGTGCCGCAAGGCGAGCGCCATCTCAGCGACGACCACAGCCAGGGGCCGCGGGTGGAGCGCGAAAGCGGCCGCGTGCGTTTGCGCGTCGGCGCCGCCCAGCGCCTGCTGTTGGCTGGTTACTCCAGCGTTGCGCATTATTGTGCCGAGTTCGGTAAAGGCATGGGTTTCGAGGTCATCCTTTGCGACCCGCGTGAGGAGGTGCTCGAAGGCGTGATGCTGGAGGGTATCGAGGTGCGCCGTGAGCTGCCGTCGGAGTTCATCGCCCATGGTGGTTGCCATGCCGATACGGCAGTGGTTGCATTGACCCATGATCCGAAAATCGATGACCTGGCCATGCTTGAAGCGGTACGTACCGAGGCGTTCTACATCGGCGTGATGGGCTCGAAGGCCACTTCCGACAAGCGTCGCGAACGCTTGCACCGTATTGGCGGCTTGGGCTCTGACGAGCTGGCGCGGATCCACGCGCCGATCGGCCTCAACCTGGGCAGCAAGACCCCGGCCGAAATCGCCCTGGCGGTGCTCGCCGATATCCTGCGCCTGCGCAACGGCATCGGGCGGGCAGCCCTGTGAGTGTGGTGGCGCTGGTGTTGGCAGCCGGCAGCAGTACGCGTTTTGGCGCGGACAAGCGGCGAGCGCTGATGGCCGATGGTCGTAGTTTGCTGGTGCATAGCGTCGAGCGGGCCTGCACGGTGTTCGATGACGTGCGGGTGGTATTGCGTGATGGCGAGCGTGGCGAAGAACTGGGGTTGCCATCGGCGTGCCGGGTCATCTGCAACGCGGATTTCAGGCTAGGGATGGGCCATAGCCTGGCGGCTGGCGCCGCTTCGCTGGTCGACAGCCAGGCGCAGGCGGTGGCGATTCTGCTGGGGGACATGCCCTGGTTGGAGCCCGCGACCCTCGGCTTGCTTGCACGTGAGGCCAGTGGGTCTTCGATAGTCCTGCCTTGTCACGCTGGGCAGCAGGGCCATCCGGTGGTGTTCGGGCGTGATTTCTGGCCAGCGCTTGCGCGGCTGACGGGCGATGAGGGTGCGCGTTCGGTGGTGAGAGCCCATCCGGACAGTTGCGTCAGGCTGGCAGTCGAGGATGCGGGTGTGCTGCGCGATGTCGATACGCCTGATGCACTGCGCCAATAAGTTTGACTATCACGTTCTACTCATTTTCCTCGCCGTCGAGTTCATAAGGTTCCAGTTCGCCAACCGGTAAAGCAGGATCTGGAATGGCTTGTCTCCCTTTTGACCGAGCGCCGCCCACGTGGCGCTTGATCTCATAGGCACTGCAAGGCTTTCGGCGAACCCCAACCCCCACAAAAAGGTCCATAATCCCCCCTTAATCCCCCCATAGTGCAATGCCAGCCACATCACTCCGGGAGCTTCACCATGCACGTTCTGCTCTGCGAGGACGACGACCTGATCGCCAGCGGCATCTGCGCCGGCCTCACCGCCCAGGGCCTGACCGTGGACCGCGTGGCCAATGCCGCCAGTGCCCGGGCCTTGCTGCAGGCGGCACAGTTCGATGTGATGATCCTCGACCTCGGCCTGCCTGACGAAGATGGCCTTAAACTGCTGCGCCGCCTGCGCCAGCAAGGTGTAGACCTGCCCGTACTGGTACTCACTGCGCGCGACGCGGTCACCGACCGCGTCGACGGCCTGCAGGCCGGTGCCGATGACTACCTGCTCAAGCCCTTCGACCTGCGCGAACTGGCCGCACGCCTGCATACCCTGCTGCGTCGGGTGGCGGGGCGTGCGGTCAACGTGATCGAACATGGCCCGCTGCGTTATGACCCGAGCAGCTGCGAAGCATCCCTGGCCGGCCAGCCGGTCGACCTTTCGCGGCGCGAGCAAGCGTTACTGCAGGCATTGCTGCAGAACCCCGGCCGAGTGCTGTCCAGCGAGCAACTCAAGGACTGCGTATACGGCTTCAGCGATGAAGTCGAGAGCAACGCGCTGAACGTGCATATCCATCACCTGCGGCGCAAGCTCGGCAACAGCATCGTCGAGACCGTGCGTGGCCTGGGTTACCGGCTGGGGCCTGCGCAGGCGCCGGAAGAGGCTGCCTCATGAGCCTGCGGGTACGCCTGAGCCTGATCCTCGGCACCGCCTTCATCATCATCTGGGCACTGGCAGCGGCGTGGATGCTGCGCGACCTGCGCCAGCAGATGATGTTCTCCCTCGACCAGCGCCTGGTGGCCTCTGCGCGCATGGTCGCTGGGCTGATCGACCAACTGCCGCAACCGCTGGCGGCCAAGGGCGAGGATGCGCATTTTTCCGCCGACCAGTTGAGCGTGCCCGATGGCATGGCCTGCCAGGTGAGTTCCCTGCGCGGCGAGATCCTCGCCAGCAACCACAAGCATGACGGCGCCATGGACGACCAGCGTAGCGGCTTCCGCGACCAGACCATCGATGGCGCTTTGTGGCGTACTTTTACCTACAACCACGGTGACGTGCGCATCACCACCGCCGACCGGCACATGGAGCGTGAGGCGCTGAACCAGTCGATTCTGCTGGCCGCCTCGGCACCGGTGCTGATGGCCTTGCTCGGCAGCCTCGGGTTGCTGTGGATCGGCCTGGGCAAAGGCCTGGAGCCGCTCAACCGCATGCGTGATGCCCTGCGCCGAAGGCGCGCCGACAGTGTCGAGCCGTTGCAGGTGGCTGGCCTGCCCAGCGAACTGCAACCCTTGCTCGACACCCAGAACCAGCTGTTTTTGCGCATCGCCCAGACCATCGAGCGCGAAAGGCGCCTGACCGACGATGCCGCCCACGAACTGCGCAGCCCGTTGACAGCGATCAAGACCCACTTGCAGGTGGCGCGCATGACCGACGGCGCGGTGCGTGAACAGGCCCTGGAACATGCCGAGCAGGGCGCCGACCGCATGCACCGGACCCTGGAGCAACTGCTGATGCTGGCGCGGGTCGAGGGCAGCCTGTCGTTCGAGGATGGTGTGCAGTGCAGCGCAGAGCAGGTCGCCCGCCAGGCGGTACAAGATGCTGGCGGCGGTGACAACCGGCGCATCGTCTTGCGCCTGCCGCAGGAGGCCACGCAGATCTACCTGGGCATGCCCGCGCCGCTTGCGGTGGCGGCCTTGCGCAACCTGCTGGACAACGCCCTGCGCCACGGTGGTGATACCGAGGTGGAGTTGGAGGTGCAGATGGCCGATGGGCAGGTGGGGTTCATGGTCCGTGACCATGGGCCGGGCATTGCCGATGACGACCTGCAGCACCTGACCGAGCGTTTCTGGCGCAATGGCCAGAGCGGTGGGTGTGGGTTGGGGCTGGCGATTGTTCAGGCGATCGTGCAGCGATGTGCCGGTAGCCTCAAGTTCGACAGCCGCAATGATGGGTTGCGAGTGCTGCTGCAGGTGCCGGCGCGTTCCGCTAACTGATCTTAACTGCCAGCACCGGCCTCTTCGCGGGAAAACCCGCTCCCACAGGTACTGCACAGGGCTGGAAGTCCATGCAACATCTGTGGGAGCGGGTTTACCCGCGAAAGGGCCGGTACAGGTACAGCAAAATCCCGCAACAACCGCTAAATCCTCCCCGCACTCAAGCGTTTTCCAAGCGATAACTGCCCATTCGCTTGCTCGCGAGGATTTACCCATGTCCACCGCTACTAGCCTTGCCCAGGTCCTGCCGGCCGGCGCGCCGCACCCTCTGTACGAATTCAGCGAATCTGCGCTGCTGCAACGCCAGCAGCAACAGGAGTCCAATGCCCGCAGCTACCCCCGGCGCATCCCGCTGGCGCTCAAACGCGCACGTGGCATCTATGTAGAAGACGTTGAAGGCCGCCAATTCATCGATTGCCTGGCCGGCGCTGGTACCTTGGCCCTGGGCCACAACCACCCGGTGGTGATCGAAGCAATCCAGCGCGTATTGGCCGACGAACTGCCGCTGCATACCCTGGACCTGACCACGCCGGTCAAGGACCGCTTCGTCCAGGACCTGTTCGGCATCCTGCCCGAAGCCCTGCGCCGCGAAGCCAAGGTGCAGTTTTGCGGGCCAACCGGCACCGATGCAGTGGAGGCAGCGCTTAAGCTGGTGCGCGGTGCCACCGGGCGCAGTACCGTGCTGGCCTTCCAGGGCGCCTACCATGGCATGAGCCAAGGTGCGCTGAGCCTGATGGGCAGCCACGGCCCCAAGCAGCCGCTGGGTGCGCTGCTGAGCAATGGCGTGCAGTTCATGCCGTACCCCTATGACTACCGCTGCCCGTTCGGCCTTGGTGGCGAAGCCGGGGTCAAGGCCAACCTGCATTACCTGGAAAACCTGCTGCTGGACCCGGAAAGCGGCGTGCCGCTGCCGGCGGCGGTGATTCTTGAAGTGGTGCAGGGTGAGGGCGGCGTAATTCCGGCCGACATCGAGTGGCTCAAAGGCGTGCGGCGTATCACCGAGCAGGCCGGTGTGGCGCTGATCGTCGACGAGATCCAGAGCGGCTTTGCCCGCACCGGGCGGATGTTTGCCTTCGAGCATGCTGGCATCGTGCCGGATGTGGTCACCTTGTCCAAGGCCATTGGCGGCAGCCTGCCACTGGCGGTGGTGGTGTACCGCGACTGGCTGGATACCTGGAAGCCAGGCGCCCACGCCGGCACCTTCCGCGGTAATCAGATGGCCATGGCCGCCGGTTCGGCGGTAATCGATTACCTGGTCGAGCATCGCCTGGCCGAACATGCCGAGGCCATGGGCCAGCGTTTGCGCGAGCACCTGCAGCGGCTGCAGCGGGATTACCCACAACTGGGCGATATCCGTGGCCGTGGCTTGATGCTTGGGGTGGAACTGGTCGACCCGCAGGGGCAACCCGATGCATTGGGCCACCCGCCCGCCAATCGGGTGCTGGCACCGAAAGTGCAGCGCGAATGCCTCAAGCGTGGCCTGATTCTCGAATTGGGTGGGCGCCATGGCGCCGTGGTGCGCTTCCTGCCGCCGCTGATCATCAGCGCACAGCAGGTGGACGAAGTGGCGCAGCGCTTTGCCGAAGCGCTGGCTGCGGCCGTTTGATTCCGGGAGGGCCGCGCTGCGGCCCTTTCGTTCGGCCTGCTCAGTCGCAGGTTTCACCCAGGCGCCAATACCCCATCGTCATCAGGCTTTCACGCGCCAGCCCGCGCTGTTTGGTCAGGTAACGGCGAATATCCAGCACCGTCGCAGACTCCCCGGCCACCCAGGCGTAGAACGCGCTTTCCGGTGGCAGGCTGGCCAGTTCGCGCATGGCGTGCTGCATGGCCTGGCCATGGTCGCAGCGCAGCAGCTCCCGGGGCAGCCAGTGCAGGCGAGTGTTGGCGCTGTGGCGCAGGGGCAGGCAATCAGCTTCCTGAGGGACTTCGATGAAGGCTTCCACGGCCAGTTCGGGCTGTTCCTCGGCCAGCGCTTCGAGAATACCGGCAATGGCGGGCAATGCCGTTTCGTCGCCGATCAGCAGCACATGGCGGGTACCTTGTGGCGGCTTCCACTCATAGCCGCCGGGGTCGCCGGCGTGGGCCAGGTTCGGTGCCACCATCAGCAGCCGGTCGCCCTCCTGGGCATGGGTTGCCCAGGCCGAGGCCGGCCCATTGACCCCGTGAAGTACAAAGTCCACGTCGACTTCCAACGCACCCGGGCGCAATGCGCGGATGGTGTAGGTGCGCATGGGCGGGCGCTGTTCGGCGGGCAGTGCGCTAAGCGCAGTCTTCCAGTGGACGTCGTGGGGCAGGGTTGGCAATGAACCGTCTGGTGCAGGAAACAGCAGTTTTACGCGCTGGTCCGGCGCCAAGGTGTGCATGAAGTCGACATCCGGGCCGGTGAACACCAAGCGAGCGAACGATGGGCTGAGGCGGATGCGCCGAGCCAGAACCAGTTCGAACGCGCGGTAGGCGCGGGCGCCTGGCGATTGGCCCTGAACCAGGCGGCGCAGGCCTTGTTGCCAAGCCTTGAGCATGCTGGCGGAGCGGGTCATGGGGAAATCCTCTTGCAAGCGGCTTTCCTTATGAACGAGCTGCCAGTGTGGCGAATTAACCCTGATCCGTGTTCGCGAGCTGCCAGCCACCCCCCAACGCTTTGTAAAGCGCCACGCTGCCCTGCAGGCGAGCCAGGCGCAACTGGGCCTGCTGGTCCTGGGCGAGATAGAGCGTGCGCTGGGTTTCGAGCACGCTGAGCAGGGTTTCGGCGCCGGCTGCGTAGCGCCGTTGGGCCAGGTCGAAGGCCAGGCGCGCCTGTTCGACCTCCTGATCCTGCCATTGGCGCTGCTGTTCGACGCCGTGGATGGCATTCAGGGCCTTCTCGACGTCGGCGAAGCCGGCCAGGATGCTGCTGCGGTAGCTTTCCAGCAACTCGTCCTGCTCGGCTTCGGCCAACTTCTGTGCCGCTCGCAGCCGGCCATTATTGAATATCGGTGCGACCAGGCCGGAGGTCAGGGTGTAGTAGGAGCTGTCGAACACCTCGGCGAAGGTGCGTGCGCCGGTGCCGATGTTGGCACCCAAGGTCACTTTGGGCAGCAGGGCGGCCCTGGCCACCAGGACATTGGCGTTGGCGGCGGCCAGGCGTGATTCGGCGGCGGCGATGTCTGGGCGACGGGTCAGCAGCTCGCTGGGTATGCCGCTGCCAATCTGCGGCCAATTTACAGCCTGCAGGGCTTCGCTTGTGGTGGGCAGGGCCTGGACTGGGTCGCCAAGCAGTGTGGCCAGGGTCACGCGGTTGTCTTGCCACTGCTGTTCGAGCAGCGGCACTTGCCGCTGCTGGGCGGCCACCAGGCTGCGTTGCTGGGCCAGCTCCAGGCGTGTCGCGGAACCTGCGCGCCGACGAGTTTCGACCAGGGCCAGGACATCACGGGCGTTACGCAGGTTGAGGCGTGCGATGCGCAGTTGTTCTTCCAGGGCCAGGCCCTGCAGGTAACTGTTGGCCACGCTGCTGACCAGGGTCAATTCGACGGTCTGGCGATCGAAGCGGCTGGCGTCGAGGCTGTGCAGGGCGCTTGCACGGGCAGCGCGCAGGCCACCCCAGAAGTCGATCTCGTAGCGGGCGACCAGCTGCATGCCGAACGACGTGCTGGTCGGTTCGTACTTGCTGACATCGAGCTGGTCATAACCCTCGCCATGCAGCAGGCGCTGGCGGCTGCCGTCGAGTTCAAACCTGAGCTCCGGCAGCAGTGGCGCGCCGGCGATCACTGCCCGTGCCTGGGCCTGGCGCACGCGCGCCGTGGCGGCGGCGAGGTCGTGGGCATTGTTCCGGGCACGTTCGACCAGGCGGTCCAGTTCGGCGCTGTCGAAGGCCAGCCACCACTGGGTTGAAGGCCAGCTGGCAGTGGCCTGGGCGGCTGCGCCTTGCCAGGCTGTAGGGGCCGTGATGCCGCTGGGTGGCGCCGACGGCAGGCTGCAGGCGGCGAGGCCCAGGCACAGGGACAACAGGCTGATGCGGCTTGGCAGGGTCATGGGCTATTCGCTGGTGAGGGCTTTGACCGGGTCGAGTCGGGCGGCTTTGCGGGCTGGCATGAAGCCGAACGCGACGCCGGTGAGAACGGCGCAGGAGAAGGCACCGAGCATGGCAGGCAGAGTGAAAGCCACGGCAACCTTGCCCAGCATCAATGTGCCGCCGATCAGCAGGGCCAGGCCGATTCCGGCCATGCCGCCGACCATCGACAGCATCACCGCCTCGCTGAGGAACTGGCGCAGAATGTCGCGCTGGCGCGCACCGGTAGCCATGCGGATGCCGATTTCGCGGGTGCGCTCGCGCACGGTCATGAGCATGATGTTCATCACCCCGATGCCACCGACCAGCAGCGAGATCGCGGCAATCGCCCCGAGCATCAGCGACAGGCTGTTCTGGGTGCGGGCCTCGGCCTGGATCAGCGCGGCCGAGTTGGTCAGTTCGAAATCGTGACGGCCGTGGTGGCGCTGGCGCAGCAGGCGGTCGACAGCAGCTTCGGTTTCATCGACCCGCGCGGCGTCGACAGCAGCGATGGTGACGTAGTCGGGGTCGCGCTGGCCGAACAGACGGATCGCCGCTGCCGAGTAGGGCACCACGATGCGCCCATCGGCATCCTGGTCGCCGGAACTCGCGCCTTTGCCGGCGAGGATGCCAATGACCTGGAACGGCACATTGCCGATCAGGATGTACTGGCCCAGCGGGTTGCGGTCAGGTTCGAGCATCTTCTCCCGGACCTTCTGGCCGATCACGGCCACCGCTGCGCCACTGGCGTCGTCGGCATCGGTGAAGAACGCCCCTTCGACTGCCGGCCAGTTGAAGATCAGCGGGAACTGGTTGTTGTTGCCACCCACGTAGAAACGCTGGCTGTTGTTGCCGTGGCGCACCATCACCTTTTCGCCCAGCACCGGCATGATCTGCCTGACCTGCGGCAGTTGGCCGATGGCGGCGACGTCGTCGAGGGTAATGGTGCCGGCAGGTTCGCCCAGTGTGGCGGGTTTGCCGTTGAGGTAGAGGATGTTCGATCCGAAGGCGGCCATCTGCGCCATCACCTGGCGCTTGCTGCCTTCGCCGACGGCCAGCATGACCACCACCGAGGCTACCCCGATGATGATCCCGAGCAGGGTCAGGGCGGTGCGAAAGCGGTTCACCCACATCACCCGCCAGGCGGCTTGCAGGGCGTCGATCAGCTCGCCTTTCCAGGCGCTGCGCAGGGTTGCGCCGCGGTCCAGGCGCTGGCGCAGGTCATCGGCCTGCAGCCCTTGGTGGGGAAGGTTGGGCGCCTGGTCGGTCGCGGTGTCGCTGATCACCTGGCCGTCGCGGATCTCGATTACCCGCTGTGCCCGCGCCGCCACCTTGTGGTCGTGGGTGATCAGGATGACCACGTGGCCTTGGCTGGCCAGTTCGTCGAGCAGTGCCATGACTTCGGTGCCGCTGTGGCTGTCGAGCGCACCGGTGGGTTCGTCGGCAAGGATGATATGGCCACCGTTCATCAGCGCCCGGGCGATCGACACCCGCTGTTGCTGGCCACCCGAAAGCTGGTGCGGGCGGTTTGCGCTGCGGCTGGCCAGGCCCAGGCGGGCGAGCAGGGCGGCGGCGCGGGCATGCCGTTCACTGGCGGGAGTGCCGGCATAAATGGCCGGCATTTCGACGTTTTCCTGGGCCGAGCCTGACGGGATCAGGTGGTAGCCCTGGAATACGAAGCCAAACGCCTCGCGGCGCAGCCAGGCCAGTTCGTCGTTACCCAGATCGGCCACGTTCTTGCCGGCGAAGCGGTAGCTGCCCGCAGTCGGGCGATCCAGGCAGCCGAGTATGTTCATCAAGGTAGATTTGCCCGACCCGGAGGCCCCGACGATGGCGACGAACTCCCCGGGATGGATGCTCAGGCTGATGCCGCGCAACACATCGACCTTGGGGCTGTCCTGGCCGCCGTAGGATTTGCGGATATCGACCAGCTCGATCAGCGGCGCGCTCATTCAGCCTCCGCTGGCGCTGGGGGCGCCCATCAGCAGTTGTTCACCTTCGCTGAGCCCGTCCAGCACCTGAACCCGCAGGCGGTCACTGAGGCCGGTGCGCACCTGGCGCTGCACCACCTTGCCGTGCGGGTCGAGCACTCGCGCCGTGAACAGGCTGCCATTGTTGTCCAGCGCAGCAAGTGGCACGGTCAGCACCTGGCTGGCCTGGCCTGCAACGAAGAACACCTGGGTGGTCATGTCGGCCATCAAGGCGCCATCCGGGTTGTCGACATCCAGCAGCACGGTGTACTGCACCACTTGGTTGCCGGTACTGCCGGCGTTGGCCGGGCTGCCGCCGCCCTGGCTGGTCTGCTCGAGTGGCTTGGGCGGGATCGGCAGAATTTGCCGCACGGTGCTGCTCCAGCGGCGCTTGCCACTGGACAGCGTGGTGAAATAGGCGGTCATGCCCGGCTTGACCTTGCCGATGTCGGCTTCGGAAACTTGCGCCCATACGGTCATGGGCGACAGTTTAGCGATGCGCAGGATCAGCGGGGTGCGTTGCTGGGCATTGAGGGTCTGGCCCTCGCGGGCGTCCACGGCAACCACCGTGCCGTCCATCGGCGCATAGATGCGCGTGTAGCCCAGTTCCGCCTCGTCGCTGCGCAGGCTGGCCTGGGCCTGGCGAATCTGGGCCTGGAACATGTCGATACGCGCCTGGGTCACCTTGAGCTGTGCTGCAGCGGCCTGTACGTCTTCATCACGGGTGGCGCCAGCGGCGGCAAGATCGCGCTGGCGCTTGAGTTGCTGGCTGGCCAGTTCGAATTGCGCGCGCTGTTCGGCGAGCTGGGCCTTGAGGTTGTCGATCGAGAAGCGCCCGGCATCCAGCCGTGCCTGCTGGGTGGAGGGGTCGATCTCGACCAGCAGTTGCCCCTGGCGCACCGGGTCGCCCGCTTCCACGTGCAGTTTGCGGATCTGCCCGGAGGCCTGGGCGCCTACATCCACGTAACGCCTGGGCTGCAAGGTGCCCAGGGCTGTCACGCTGCTTTCGATGTCTGCCCGTGTGACCGTGACGGTACCGAGCGGTTGCGCGCCGAAGGGCAGGGTTTGCCAGGCCAGCAGGCAGCCCAGGCTCAGCAGGCCCGCGGCAGCGAGGGTGAACCGGCGACGGGGTGAGGTTGAACGGCTCATGCGCACTTCCAGCCTGGGTAATGGTCACGCGCCGCCAATCGTGGTGCGCATCGAAGTCCCAGATAAACGAAGGCTGGCCGGGCGGATTTAGCCTGAATGAGCGGGTGGAGGGTGTGTTGCTGAGAATAGTTATAATTTGTACTATCACAGCCCGGTGTCACTCAGTCCCGCACGTGGGTTGCAAGGACGATTTCAGGTGCTGTTGTGGAACATTACTATCGCGAACTGGTGAGCTTCCTTAGTGCGCGGCTGGGCAATCGCCAGGCTGCGGAGGACGTTGCCCATGATGCCTATCTGCGGGTGCTGGAGCGTACCGCCAGCGGGCAGATCGAGCATCCGCGAGCGTTCCTCTACCGTACTGCGCTCAACCTGGTGATCGACAGGCACCGGCGCCATCAGGTTCGCCAGGCCGAATCACTGGATGCGCTGGATGCCGACGGGCGCTTTCTCAGTGCAGAATTGCAGCAGGACATGCAGCTCGATCAGCGTCTGGCCTTGATGCAAAAGGCCCTGGATGAACTGAGCAAGGTTTGCCGGGACTGCTTTCTGTTGCGCAAGATCGATGGCCTGTCACACCAGCAGATCGCAGAGCGCCTCGGTATCTCCCGCAGCCTGGTGGAAAAGCACATCGTCAATGCCATGAAGCATTGCCGTGTGCGCATGCGTCAGTGGGAGTCCTGAACGTGGGGTGAAGGGCAAGTGAAAATTCTGTGTGATGGCCACTTGATTTCTCCCGGTTTCCCGACAACTATCTAGATTGACCCCTCCAGGTGCAGCCCTGGCGGTTGCCTGTTTCTGGCGCAGTTTGGTCAGGGAGCTTTCCCTAATTCACCTGACGGGCCAGGTCCGACAATGACAAACAAGACCCTGCGCATCCTGATTGCCGACGAGCACCCGCAGCAGCGCCTGCAGCTGGAAAAACTACTCAATGGCCTTGGTTATTACCGGATTGCCCCGGTCGAATCTTTTGAAGAGTTGCAGCGCCTGGTGCAGTGCGCATTGCAACCGTTCAACCTGCTGCTGGGCAACATCGAACTGGCCAGCCATGCTGGCGTCGATCTGGCGCGTTTTTGCCGGGTCAGTACGCAGATCCAGCATGCCCTGCTTTACCATTCGCACCACTTGAAAGTGCCTGTGGTGCCGCAGACCGAGCGTCAGGCCGTCAGCGTGAGCTTGCCGCAGGTGCCCGACAACGATGCGTTGCAGTGCTTCATGGCGATCATTGACAGCCCAGTGCTGGTGGGCACGATAGCCCTGCCTTCCGGGCTTGCTTCTGGCGCCGTTCATGCGCGCAAACCGAGAAATTTCGGCCATACCGTCTTCAGCCGTTAGTGGCTCGGGTGGGGCAAGGTGGCGGGCATTTGTTATCCTCTAGCCTTTTGCCGATCTGCGGACTTCTGCCATGACTGCCATCGATACCGTTCGCCCGCCCCGGTTCAGCCGCGGCGACCACCGGACCTTGGGCCTGGCGGCACTGGGCGGCGCGCTGGAAATCTATGATTTCATCATCTTCGTGTTCTTTGCCCTGACCCTCAGCCAGCTGTTCTTCCCGCCGGAAATGCCCGAGTGGCTGCGTCTGTTGCAGAGCTTCGGCATCTTCGTTACCGGCTACCTGGCGCGGCCGCTGGGCGGCATCCTGATGGCCCATTTTGCCGATCACCTCGGGCGCAAGCGGGTGTTCAGCCTGAGCATCCTGATGATGGCCTTGCCGTGCCTGCTGATCGGGGTGATGCCGACCTATGCAGACATTGGCTATGCGGCACCGTTGATCCTGCTGGCGCTGCGCATCCTGCAGGGTGCTGCGGTGGGCGGTGAAGTGCCGAGCGCCTGGACCTTCGTCGCCGAGCATGCGCCAAACGGGCGTCGTGGCTATGCACTGGGCTTCCTGCAGGCGGGGCTGACCTTTGGTTACCTGCTGGGCGCACTGACGGCGACACTGCTGGCGCAAGTGTTCACGCCGCAGGAGATTCTCGATTACGCCTGGCGTTACCCGTTCCTGCTCGGTGGGGTGTTCGGCGTGATGGGTGTGTGGTTGCGCCGCTGGCTCAGCGAGACTCCGGTGTTCCTGGCCCTGCGCGAGCGTCAGGAGCGGCCGGTGCAGTTTCCGCTGCGGCGGGTGTTGGGCGAGTACCGTTCGGCGTTGATCCCGGCGGCACTGCTGACCTGCGTGCTGACTTCTGCGGTAGTGGTGCTGGTGGTGATTACCCCGACCGTGATGCAGCAACGCTTTGGCATGACGGCGGGGCATACCTTCGCCCTGAGCAGCGTGGGCATCGTCTTCCTCAATATCGGCTGCGTGCTGGCCGGGTTGCTGGTCGACCGCCTGGGTGCCTGGCGCGCACTGATGATCTACAGCCTGCTGCTGCCGCTGGGCATCGGTGCGCTTTACGCCAGCCTGGTGGGGCAGTGGGGCATGACCTGGCTGGCCTATGCCATGGCCGGGCTAGCCTGTGGCGTTGTCGGTGTGGTGCCGTCGGTGATGGTCGGGCTGTTCCCGGCCGAGATCCGCGTTTCGGGGATTTCCTTCACGTACAACGTGGCTTACGCGCTTTGGGCCAGCACCACGCCGCTGGCCTTGATCGCGCTGATGCCGTGGAGCCCGTGGGTGTGTGTCGGCTTCTGTCTGATCATGGGTATGGTGGGGCTGATGACCGGCTTGTATTTCGGGCGCCGTGAGCCGTTGACGTTTGCCGCCGAGCCGATGCCGATCATGTGCGCTGAAAAATAGCGGCAGCCGATACAAAAAGCCCCCGGCTCACTCGAACCGGGGGCTTTTTGTTGCGGCGAGGGACAGTGGCCTTACATGTTCGGGTAGTTCGGCCCGCCGGCGCCTTCAGGGGTGACCCAGGTGATGTTCTGGGCCGGGTCCTTGATGTCGCAAGTCTTGCAGTGCACGCAGTTCTGCGCGTTGATCTGGAAGCGCTTGCTGCCGTCATCCTGGCTGACTACTTCGTACACGCCCGCCGGGCAATAGCGCTGGGCCGGCTCGTCGTACAGCGGCAAGTTGCTGGCGATCGGCACGTTCGGGTCGGTCAGCTTCAGGTGGCAGGGTTGTTCCTCTTCGTGGTTGGTGCTGGAGAGGAATACCGAGCTGAGCTTGTCGAAGCTGAGTTTGCCGTCCGGTTTCGGATAATCGATCTTCTTCGACTCTGCCGCGAGCTTGAGGCAGGCGTAGTCGGGCTTGGTGTCGTGCAGGGTGAAGGGCAGCTTGCCGCCGAACCAGTTCTGGTCGACATAGTTGAACGCGCCACCGAGCAGCGGGCCGAACTTGTGCAGTGCTGGGCCGAAGTTGCGGCTGGCGAACAGTTCTTCGTACAGCCAGCTGGCCTTGAAGGCGCTGACGTAGCCGTTGAGCTGGTCACCGCCCTCGCTGCCGGCGATCAGTGCGTCGGCGACCGCTTCGGCAGCGAGCATGCCGGACTTCATCGCGGTGTGGCTGCCCTTGATCTTGGAGAAGTTCAAGGTGCCGAGGTCACAGCCGATCAGTGCGCCGCCGTTGAAGACCATCTTCGGCAGCGAGTTCAGGCCGCCCTTGCAGATGGCGCGGGCACCGTAGCTGATGCGCTTGCCGCCTTCGAGATACTGGCTCATCACCGGGTGGTGCTTGAGGCGCTGGAATTCGTCGAACGGCGACAGGTACGGGTTGGCGTAGGACAGGTCGACGATCAGGCCGACCACCACCTGGTTGTTTTCCAGGTGATAGAGGAACGAACCGCCGGTGTTGTCCTTGGCTACCACGTCCAGCGGCCAGCCAGCGGTGTGCACCACCAGGCCCTGCTCGTGCTTGGCCGGGTCGATTTCCCAGATTTCCTTGAGGCCGATGCCGTAGTGCTGGACGTCGGATTCGCTGTCGAGGTCGAAGCGCTTGATCAGCTGCTTGCCGATATGGCCACGGCAGCCTTCGGCGAACAGGGTGTACTTGGCGCGCAGTTCCATGCCCGGGGTGTACAGGCCGTCCTTCGGGTTGCCTTCACGGTCGACGCCGAGGTCGCCGGTGACGATGCCGCGCACCACGCCGTTTTCATCGAACAGCGCTTCCTGGGCCGCGAAGCCAGGGTAGATTTCCACGCCCAGGTTCTCGGCCTGCTGGGCCAGCCAGCGGCACAGGTTACCCAGGGAGATGATGTAGTTGCCGTGGTTGTGCATGGTCTTGGGCACGAACAGGTCCGGGACCTTGGTCGAGCTGCCGGCGTCCTTGAGCACATAGATATCGTCGCGCTTCACTTCCGTGTTGAGCGGCGCGCCGAGCTCTTTCCAGTCTGGGAACAGCTCGTTCAGGGCGCGGGGTTCGAAGACCGCGCCGGAAAGAATATGAGCACCTACTTCGGAGCCTTTTTCCACCACGCAGACGCTGATCTCGCTACCGGCTTCGGCGGCCTTCTGCTTCAGGCGGCAGGCGGCGGACAGGCCCGCGGGGCCTGCGCCGACGATGACCACGTCGAATTCCATGTATTCGCGTTCCACAGGTTCTCTCCTACTCATCAAGGCTCGTGCTGTTGCTTTGTCTTATGGGTGCTTGCGTGCGGGGCGCTTCACTGGCGCGAAACTGTAGCTACGCAATGTACGGACTACACCGTTTTGTCTTGGCGCGCATTATATCTACACCACTTGGCGGGTCCAATACAAACGTTTGTTTGAATTTGCCGGAGCCCAGTAAAATCACAGGAACACGGCTGGAGGGTGACCGATTTGCCGTATTGACCGGATTGGGTGTTACGGTCAAGATACGAGCGGTTTTACGTTCGCCGTAGGCTTGCAGCCGGGCGCAGGTACACCTCTAAAGACCAGGTGTGGAGCAGGGTTTTGCGGCTTTTGGCCGGTTTGTAGTGGAGTTTACACGCCACGACAGAAAATGACCCGTGGGTATTTGCCGCAACAGTCGCGACAAGACTGTTCGGTCACCATGAAGTTCGCCCCCTCCCGGTACGTTTTTAGAGGTGCCCTTGTACCCACGCGCATCGCCGGGCTCAGCCCCAGGCGACTATCTATTCACCGGAGAGTAACGAGGAATCCATGAAGGTTCTTGTAGCTGTCAAACGAGTGGTCGACTACAACGTCAAGGTTCGCGTCAAGGCGGACAACTCCGGCGTCGACCTTGCTAACGTCAAAATGTCCATGAACCCCTTCTGCGAAATCGCCGTGGAAGAAGCCGTACGCCTGAAGGAAAAGGGCGTCGCGACCGAGATCGTCGTCGTCTCCGTCGGGCCGACCACTGCCCAGGAGCAGCTGCGTACTGCCCTGGCCCTGGGTGCCGACCGCGCCATCCTGGTCGAAGCCGCTGACGAGCTGAATTCCCTGGCCGTGGCCAAGGCGCTGAAAGCCGTTGTCGACAAAGAGCAGCCACAGCTGGTCATCCTCGGCAAGCAGGCCATCGACAGTGACAACAACCAGACCGGCCAGATGCTGGCTGCGCTGACCGGCTTCGCCCAGGGCACTTTCGCCTCCAAGGTGGAAGTGGCTGGCGACAAGCTGAACGTCACCCGTGAAATCGACGGCGGCCTGCAGACCGTATCGCTGAACCTGCCCGCCATCGTCACCACCGACCTGCGCCTGAACGAGCCACGCTACGCGTCGCTGCCGAACATCATGAAGGCCAAGAAAAAACCGCTGGAAACCGTCACGCCAGACGCGCTGGGCGTTTCCCTGGCCTCCACCACCAAGACCCTGAAAGTCGAAGCCCCGGCTGCTCGCAGCGCTGGCATCAAGGTCAAATCGGTGGCCGAACTGGTCGAGAAGCTGAAGAACGAAGCGAAGGTAATCTAAATGACTATCCTGGTTGTCGCTGAATACGAAAAAGGTGCCGTAGCCCCGGCCACCCTGAACACTGTCGCCGCTGCCGCCAAGATTGGTGGTGATGTGCACGTGCTGGTCGCTGGCCAGAACGTCGGTGGCGTCGCCGAATCCGCTGCCAAGATCGCCGGCGTGGCCAAGGTGCTGGTGGCCGATAACGCCGCCTATGCCCACGTGCTGCCGGAAAACGTCGCGCCGCTGATCGTCGAGCTGGCAAAGGGCTACAGCCACGTGCTGGCCCCGGCTACCACCAACGGCAAGAACATCCTGCCGCGCGTTGCCGCGCTGCTGGACGTGGACCAGATCTCCGAGATCATCTCGGTCGAGTCCGCCGACACCTTCAAGCGCCCGATCTACGCCGGTAACGCCATTGCCACCGTGCAATCGAGCGCGGCCATCAAGGTCATCACCGTGCGTACCACCGGCTTCGACGCCGTGGCCGCCGAAGGTGGCTCTGCTGCCGTCGAAGCGGTGGCTGCTGCGCACAACGCCGGTATCTCGGCCTTCGTTGGCGAAGAGCTGGCCAAGTCCGACCGCCCAGAGCTGACCGCTGCCAAGATCGTCGTTTCCGGCGGCCGTGGCATGGGCAACGGTGACAATTTCAAGCACCTGTACAGCCTGGCCGACAAGCTCGGCGCCGCCGTTGGTGCCTCGCGCGCCGCGGTCGACGCAGGCTTCGTACCGAACGATATGCAGGTCGGCCAGACCGGCAAGATCGTTGCGCCTCAGCTGTACATCGCCGTCGGTATCTCCGGCGCGATCCAGCACCTGGCCGGCATGAAGGATTCCAAGGTGATCGTCGCGATCAACAAGGACGAAGAAGCGCCGATTTTCCAGGTAGCCGATTACGGCCTGGTCGCAGACCTGTTCGAAGCCGTTCCAGAGCTGGAAAAGCTGGTCTGATTCGCCTGCTTCACTTATAAAGAAGCCCGGCCCTCGCACTGAGGGCCGGGCTTTTTTGTTGCCGGGCAAGGAGTAAAGGATGGTGTTGCGCGAAGCGGGCAGGGTGCTGGCATGCATGGTGGCGCTGTTGTCGCCAATGGTGATGGCGGCAGGCAAGTGCGAGCGCCTTGTGGCGACTGGCAGCCCGGACGCACCGCCATACTCCTGGCAGGACCCAAGTGACCCGAAACACCTGATCGGCGCCAATGTCGACCTGCTGCGCCAGGTTCTCGGCGAGCTGGGGGTGAAAGTCGAGGTGCTCAGTGCTGGTCGGCGTGATCAGGCGCTGGAAGAGGTGCGCAGCGGGCGCATGGACCTGCTGCTCGATACCCCCATGCACGTGGAGCAACTGACTGCGCTGGACTACATCCATCCACCCCTGCAGCTCAATGAATACCTGGTCTGGACTCGCCATGACGCCGCGCTCGAGTTCGATGGCCCGGCTGACCTGGCCAGGTATCAAGGCAGCCTGTCCGAGCGCGCGCGCCTGACCCCTGCGTTCACTGCCTTCGCCAAGGCTCAGCTCAAGCTGGTGCCGGCGCAAAACCTCACCCAGGCCTTCCAGAAGCTGGTGCTGGGCCAGGTCGACTATGTGTTGGCCGGGCGCTATTCAGGCATGGCCATGACCCAGAGCCTGGGCATGAGCAACAACCTCATCGCGCGCGGCTTGCCAGTGGACCGCCCTGGCTTGTACTTGGCCGTGTCGCACAATTCAGCCTGCAATGACGCGTGGTTGCGTGGGCAACTGGCAAAAAAGCTGACAGAATTGCCGATCTCCGGTGCGTCCGAAGCCGTGCTGCAACGTAATGTCGAGCGTTGGAAAGCGCAGATGCACGTGCAGGCGGATGCCCCAAAACATTAGGAAGAGTGCGTGAGAACCCAATCCCTGATCCTAGCCGTGGCCATGCTCGGCCTGGCTGGCTGCGCCAGCGACCCGGCGCCCAATGAGCAGATGCGAATTTCCGAGCAGGCGCTGGAGCAAGCCAAGGCAGTTGGTGCCACCGACCAGGTCGAGGCGCTGAAACTGGCTGAAGACAAGTTTGCTCGGGCCAAGACCAACATGCTGACCGAGGACTACCGTGATGCGCGCATGCGTGCTGAGCAGGCCGAGCTGGACGCACGCCTGGCCGAGGCGCAGGTGCTGAACCAGAAAAGCGAAGAGCAACTTCAGTTGCTGCAGTCACGGGTCAAGCGCCTGCGCAAGCAGCTGGAGGTGCAGCCATGATGCGCTTCAATGCGAAAGCCGCATTGGCGCTGCTGGTGCTGACGGCCGGCCTGCAGGGTTGTGCCAGCCAGCGCAGTTCGGCGGCGCTGGATGACGCGACCGCGGCCTTCCAGAAGGTCAAGGACGATGCCGACGTGCTGCGCAGTGCCCCGCGTGATGTGATCCGTGCCGGTGAGTCGCTGTCCCGCGCCGAGCGCCTGTCCAGCTACATCGGCACAGGCAGCGACGTACGTCATTATGCCTACCTGAGCCAGCGCTATAGCGAGATCGCCAGCGAGCACGCCAGGCTGGCGCTGAACGAGGAGCGTCGGGCCAAGCTCGACCTCGAACGCCAGCGCCTGCAACTGGCTCTGCGTGAGGCCAAGCTGGACAGCGTGCAGCAGCAGGGTAAATGGCTGGAAAGCCAGATTGCGGCGCTGGCCTCCGAGCAGGCAGACCGAGGCCTGGTGATGACGTTGAGCGATGTGCTGTTCGACACCGGCAGTGCCGACCTGAAGAACTCGGCTAGCCGCACCGTGCTCAAGCTGGTGCAGTTCCTTCAGCTCAACCCGCGTCGCGTGGTGCGGATCGAAGGTTATACCGACAGCACGGGTGCGCCTGAAGACAATCTCAAGTTGTCGCGGGATCGTGCCCAGTCGGTGGCCGACATGCTGGTCGACCTGGGCATCGATGAGAAGCGCCTGCAAGTCGAAGGTTATGGCGATCAGTATCCGATCGAGGCCAATGCCTCGGAGCGGGGCAGGGCGCAGAACCGCCGGGTTGAGATCGTCTTTTCGGACGACAAGGGCAAACTCGCACCGGCCCGCTGAGGATCGGGAAACGGGGCCGCTGTGCGGCCTCGGGTTAATTGTTTAGACAGGTGTCACACAACTCTATTGTTGACTGCCTTGCCATCTGTCCCAGTACACTTTGCAACTGTTACGGTATGCTCTACCGTCAGTGTGTCGTACAAGAACAACGAGCCCGCCCGCGTGCCGAGACTGCCCCATGACCAACCTGCTGCTGTACCAGCGTATCGCCCAGCAACTGGCCGATGACATCCGTCGCGGTGTCTACCAGCCAGGCGAGCGCGTGCCGTCCGTGCGCAAGATGAGCGCCCAGCTTAACGTCAGCCATGCCACGGTGTTGCAGGCCTATGCCAATCTCGAGGATCAGGGCCTGATTCGTGCCCGGCCGCAGTCGGGCTACTACGTGCACCAGACGCCTGCCCTGACTGCGCAAACGCCGGATATTGCCCGGGTCGAGCGCCCTGGCCTGGTGACGCGTGCCAGCATCATCCAGCAGGTACTGACCGAGGCGCGTCGCGATGGCGTGTTCCCATTCGGCGCCGCCGTGCCGCACGTCGACTATCTGCCGGTGCGCGCCCTGCATCAACAGATCGCCAAGGTCACCCGCTTTCACAGTCCACGTGCCTTCAGCTACATGTTCAGCCCCGGCTTCGAGCCGTTGCGTCGGCAGATCGCCATCCGCATGCGTGATGCTGGCGTGCTGGTCGACCCACGTGAAGTGATCGTCACCCATGGCTGTGTCGATGCGTTGCAGATGTCGCTGCGGGTGTTGACCCGCCCGGGTGACCTGATCGCGGCCGAGTCGCCGACGTACTATGGGCTTCTGCAGCTGGCCGACCTCTTGGGGTTGAAGGTGATCGAGATCCCCAGTGACCCGTCCACCGGCATCAGTCTCGAAGCCTTGCAGCTGGCGGCCAATCAATGGTCGATCAAGGCCTTGGTGCTGACCACGCGCTTGAGCAACCCGCTGGGTGGCACCGTGCCTGAAGAGCGGCAGAAGCAGTTGCTGCGCCTGGCGTCGGACTTCGATATCCAGATCGTCGAAGACGATATCTACGGCGAGTTGATGTTCGAGCAGGGCAAGACCAAGGCGCTCAAGGCCTTCGACCGGTTGGACCGGGTGATCTACTGCTCGAGCTTTTCCAAGACCCTTTCGCCTGGGGTGCGCGTCGGCTGGATGGTGGCGGGGCGTTATCAGGATGAAATTCAGCGCCTGCAGACCTTCACCACCCACTCGGCGTGCAGTGTGACGCAGATGGGCGTGGCGGCGTACCTGGAGAACGGTGGTTATGACCGGCACCTGCGCTATATCCGCCAGGAATACCGCAAGAACCTCAGTGCCTACCAGCTGGCGGTGCAGCAGCACTTCCCGGAGGGTACCCAGATGACGCGGCCAACCGGCGGCTTCATCCTCTGGGTCAGCCTGCCAGGGCGGGTCAATACCCAGGAGTTGCATGTGCGCGCGCTGGAGCAGGGCATCAGTATCGCGCCCGGGCTGATCTTCAGTAACACCGAGCAGTTCAACCACTGCATACGGCTCAACTGTGGCATTCCTTGGAACAAGGAGGCCGAAAGGGCAGTTATCACGCTGGGGCTGTTGGCCCAGCAATTGTGCAGAGAATCGCAGCCCTCACTTTTGTAGGCTTGCCAGCAACGGGTGGAACAGAGAGCATACGCACTTTTACAATTCCACCTGTCTGTCGATGTCCATGAATCTGTTGCGAAGTGCTGCCCTGATAATCTGTATTGCCCCGTTCTGCCTGCCTTGTGGTGTGGTTCAGGCTGCGCAGCCAGCTGTCCAGGTGCAGGCGGGGCACGACAAGGCCAAGGGCAAGGCGCCAGCAAAGCCTGCAGCAAAGGCCAAGCCGGCGAGCAGCAAGGCCAAGGCCAAGTCTAAAGCCAAGCCCAAGCCGGTCAGCAAGGCAGTCTCGCAGTCTTTGCCCAAAGCCAAGCTGGACCTGAGCCTGCCGACCGACATGGTGAAGAACCTCGAGCCTGAGGTGGGCGATGCTTCGACTCGCCGCAAACCTTTGCTGCCCGCCATGTTCACGGAAAAGCCCGAAACCAGCGACAGCCCGTTTCAGCTCAATGGCCGCTTGATCAGCAACGAGATGCAGCTGCAGCTGCGCAACGATAGCCGCCGCGATGTGGAAGGTGCTGCAATCGATTTCGAGTTCCGCAACTGAGCAGGTCCAACTGACTGCCGGGTCACGGCAGATTTCATTGGGCCAGCAATTTCAAACATCTGTTTGAGCGGTTACTATCCAGGGGCGTTCGTCCCGTTTTGCTTCAGGGGGTCCTGATTTAGTCATGAATTGTCGTGAGGGTTGTGGTGCCTGCTGCATCGCCCCGTCCATCAGCTCGGCGATGCCGCGCATGCCTCAAGGCAAGCCGGCGGGCGAGCGCTGCTTGCACCTGACTGCAGAAAATCTCTGCGACTTGTTCGGCAAGCCCGAGCGGCCGGCGGTGTGCGGTGGTTTCAAGGCGGATATCGAGGTGTGCGGCAGTGACCGCGACGAGGCGATCAGGATTCTTGGCTGGTGGGAGCAGATAACGGCGGCGTGAGAGGCTGGATCTTCGAAAACAAGGATAAACATGATGAGATCGTTCAAGCGTATTGCACTGCTGTGTGGCATGGGTGTCCTGCTGGCGCCGGCTGCCTGGGCCGAAAACTGGCAGGTGGCCAAGGACGAAGAGGGGATCAAGGTCTCGCTGAGTGAGGTGCCGGGCTCCAAGTACAAGGCTTACCAGGGCGTGACCCTGATCAAGGCGCCGCTGGCCAAGGTCCAGGCGCTGCAGGAGGATGTGGCGGGGGCCTGTGCCTGGATACATGAGTGCAAGTCGCAGAAGCTGCTCAAGCATGAAGGTGACCAGAGCTGGACCTATACCCAGTTCAATACGCCGTGGCCGGTGACGCCGCGTGATTCCGTGTTGCATATCACCACCGTCAAGGGGGCTGACGGCAGCCTGACCCGCAATCTGGTCGAAGAGCCGACTTACATTCCGGAAGAAAAGGGCTTTGTGCGGGTGGCGAAGGTGCAGGGCTTCTGGAAGCTGGTGCCCAAGGGTGACGGCACCGAGGTGACCTATCAGGTGCACACCGAGCCAGGTGGTAGCGTGCCTGCGATGGTGGCCAACAAGTTCGTGGTGGATGCGCCTTTCAATACCCTGAAAGGGCTGCGCGAGCGGGCCGAGAAGAACTGAGGTTCAGGCGGGCTGCGGCCTTTGTGGGGGCGGCCCTGTGTCGCGAAAGGGTCGCTGAGCGACCCCCGGATCATCGGTTTGCCGTGATCCAGCAGGGGTCGCTTCGCGGCCCTTTCGCGACACAAGGCCGCTTCTTCAGTACTGCGCGGCTTTGAGTTGGCAATAAAAAAGGCTGCCCGAGGGCAGCCTTTTTGCGTTCGGCTCGTAGAGCTTACTTGCGGTCCTTCAGCTCGACGATGTCGCGCTGCAGTTCGCCGGTGTAAAGCTGGCGAGGGCGGCCGATCTTGTACGGGCTGGAGAGCATTTCTTTCCAGTGCGAGATCCAGCCGACAGTGCGTGCCAGGGCGAAGATCACGGTGAACATGCTGGTCGGAATGCCGATCGCCTTCAGGATGATGCCCGAGTAGAAGTCGACGTTCGGATACAGCGAGCGCTCGATGAAGTACGGATCGGTCAGGGCGATCTCTTCAAGGCGCATGGCCAGTTCCAGCTGAGGATCGTTCTTGATGCCCAGCTCGCCCAGGACTTCGTCGCAGGTCTTCTTCATCACGGTGGCGCGCGGGTCGCGGTTCTTGTAGACGCGATGCCCGAAGCCCATGAGCTTGAACGGATCGTTCTTGTCCTTGGCCTTGGCGATGTACTTGTCGATGTTCGAAACATCGCCAATTTCATCGAGCATGGTCAGGACTGCTTCGTTCGCACCGCCGTGGGCCGGGCCCCACAGTGCGGCGATACCGGCGGCGATACAGGCAAACGGGTTGGCACCCGAGGAGCCCGCCAGGCGCACGGTGGAAGTGGAAGCGTTCTGCTCGTGGTCGGCGTGGAGGATGAAGATCCGGTCCATTGCCTTGGCCAGCACCGGGCTGATCGGTTTGATCTCGCACGGCGTGTTGAACATCATGTGCAGGAAGTTTTCCGCGTACGACAGGTCGTTGCGCGGATACATCATCGGCTGGCCCATGGAGTACTTGTAAACCATCGCGGCCAGGGTCGGCATCTTGGCGACCAGGCGCACCGCGGAAATTTCGCGGTGTTGCGGGTTATTGATGTCCAGGGAGTCGTGGTAGAACGCCGACAGGGCGCCGACCACGCCGCACATCACCGCCATTGGGTGAGCGTCGCGGCGGAAACCGTTGAAGAAGGACTTCAGCTGCTCGTGAACCATGGTGTGGTTCTTGACGGTGCTGACGAACTGGGCCTTCTGCTCGGCGTTCGGCAGTTCGCCGTTGAGCAGCAGGTAGCAGGTTTCCAGGTAATCCGATTTCTCGGCGAGCTGTTCGATCGGGTAGCCGCGGTGCAGCAGCACGCCCTTGTCGCCATCGATGTAGGTGATCTTCGACTCGCACGAGGCGGTCGCCATGAAACCAGGGTCGAAGGTGAAGTGACCAGTGGCCCCCAACCCGCGGACGTCGATTACATCAGGACCAACGGTGCCGGTTAAAATGGGCAGCTCGACGGGGGCAGCGCCCTCGATGACCAACTGCGCTTTTTTGTCAGCCATGTGGCCTCCTATTAATGCTTGAAATCATCAGACAGCCCCCCACGCAGGGCCCGCACCACTATAGAGAAGTAAATTCGAATGTCAATTTGCCTAAAGGCTGGTTGAAACGGCCTTCAAGGCCTGATTTTTCACGAATTTCTCGCCCATTTACGCCTTTTGCTCACTAAAGGCAATCCGCTATTTGGGCTACCCCGTCACGTTGTCATAAGCAGCCTAACTGTCTATACTCGGCACCCGACTCCCAGGGGCTTGCAAGCCCGAACTGCTGGGGGTCGCCGTTCCCTGGGTGGTGGGTACCTGACCAGTACACTTACCAACAACTTTGCCCTGATTCGCTAGGGGCTCTTCAGTGTGAAAAAAGCCGTGAAAAGCCAACGACCTGTAAACCTAGACCTAAGGACCATCAAGCTTCCTGTCACTGCGTACACGTCCATTCTGCACCGTATCTCCGGCGTCATCCTGTTCCTCGGCCTTGCCATCATGCTTTATGCACTGGGCAAGTCGCTGGGTTCCGAGGAAGGCTTCGGTGAGGTGAAGGCGTGTCTGACCAGCCCGCTGGCCAAGTTCGTGACCTGGGGCCTGCTGTCCGCCCTGCTTTATCACCTCGTGGCAGGTGTACGCCACCTGATCATGGACATGGGTATCGGTGAGACGCTGGAAGGCGGCAAGCTGGGCTCGAAAATCGTGATCGTCATCTCCGTGGTGCTGATCGTTCTGGTGGGAGTTTGGGTATGGTAACCAATGTCACGAACCTGTCGCGTTCGGGCCTCTATGACTGGATGGCGCAGCGCGTATCGGCGGTCGTTCTCGCGGCTTACTTCATTTTCCTGATCGGCTACGTGGTCTGCCACCCGGGCATCGACTACACCCAGTGGCATGGTCTGTTCTCCAACAACGCGATGCGGATCTTCAGTCTGCTGGCCCTCGTTGCCCTGGGCGCTCACGCCTGGGTCGGCATGTGGACCATCGCCACCGACTACCTGACGCCAATGTCGTTCGGCAAGTCGGCGACTGCGATTCGTTTCCTGTTCCAGGCGGTATGCGGCGTTGCGATGTTCGCTTACTTCGTCTGGGGTGTGCAGATTCTCTGGGGTATCTGATCCATGGCTAGCATTCCAACCATTTCCTTCGACGCCATCATCATCGGTGGCGGCGGCGCCGGCATGCGCGCAGCGCTGCAGCTGGCCCAGGGCGGTCACAAGACTGCCGTAGTCACCAAGGTCTTCCCGACCCGTTCGCACACTGTATCCGCCCAGGGCGGCATCACCTGCGCCATCGCTTCGGCCGACCCGAACGACGACTGGCGCTGGCACATGTACGATACCGTCAAGGGTTCCGACTACATCGGTGACCAGGACGCTATCGAATACATGTGTCAGGAAGGCCCGGCTGCGGTCTTCGAGCTGGACCACATGGGGCTGCCGTTCTCGCGTACCGAAACCGGCCGTATCTACCAGCGTCCGTTCGGTGGCCAGTCCAAGGACTTCGGTAAGGGTGGCCAGGCCGCCCGTACCTGTGCTGCGTCCGACCGTACCGGTCACGCGCTGCTGCACACCCTGTACCAGGGCAACCTGAAGGCAGGCACCACCTTCCTCAACGAGTACTATGCCGTTGACCTGGTGAAGAACAAGGAAGGCGCTTTCGTCGGCGTGATCGCGATCTGCATCGAAACCGGCGAAACCATGTACATCAAGTCCAAGGCCACCGTTCTGGCCACTGGCGGTGCCGGTCGTATCTACGCCTCCACCACCAACGCCCTGATCAACACCGGTGACGGTATCGGCATGGCCCTGCGTGCAGGCGTTCCGGTGCAGGACATCGAAATGTGGCAGTTCCACCCGACCGGCATCGCCGGCGCCGGTGTACTGGTCACCGAAGGCTGCCGCGGTGAAGGTGGCTACCTGATCAACGCCCACGGCGAACGCTTCATGGAGCGTTATGCGCCGAACGCGAAAGACCTGGCCGGCCGCGACGTGGTCGCCCGTTCCATGGTCAAGGAAATCATCGCCGGCAATGGCGTGGGCCCGAACAAGGACCACGTACTGCTGAAGCTGGACCACCTGGGCGAGGAAGTGCTGCACAGCCGCCTGCCAGGCATCTGCGAGCTGTCCAAGACCTTCGCCCACGTCGACCCAGTGGTCGCCCCGGTTCCGGTCGTTCCAACCTGCCACTACATGATGGGCGGCGTTGCCACCAACATTCATGGCCAGGCCATCACCATGGACGAAGAAGGCAAGGATCACATCATCCCTGGCCTGTTCGCCGTAGGTGAGGTGGCGTGCGTATCGGTTCACGGTGCCAACCGCCTGGGCGGCAACTCGCTGCTCGACCTGGTGGTGTTCGGCCGTGCTGCCGGCCTGCACCTGGAGAAGGCGCTGAGCGACGGCATCGAGCACCTCGACGCCAGCGACACCGACATCGATGTTGCCCTGAGCCGTCTGAACAAGCTCAACGAGCGCTCCACTGGCGAAGACGTTGCCAGCCTCAAGCGCGAGCTGCAAAGCTGCATGCAGAACTACTTCGGTGTATTCCGTACTGGCGAATACATGCTGAAGGGTATCGAGCAGCTGGCCGGCCTGCGTGAGCGCATCGCCAACGTCAAGATCAACGACAAGTCCCAGGCCTTCAATACCGCGCGTATCGAAGCGCTGGAGCTGCAGAACCTGCTGGAAGTCGCCGAAGCGACCGCCATTGCGGCCGAAGCCCGTAAAGAGTCCCGCGGCGCTCACGCCCGTGAAGACTTCGAAGACCGTGACGACGAAAACTGGCTGTGCCACACCCTGTACTACCCGGGTGAGAAGCGCGTCGCCAAGCGTGACGTCAACTTTGCGCCGAAGACTGTTCCAGCCTTCGAACCAAAAGTCCGGACTTACTAAGGGTGGCTGCTATGTTGAAAGTCGAAGTTTATCGTTACAACCCGGACACCGACTCGGCGCCCAAGATGGAGTCGTTCGACGTCGATACCGGCGGCAAGGACCTGATGGTGCTGGACGTGCTGGCGCTGATCAAGGAGAAGGACGAGGGTTTCTCGTACCGTCGCTCCTGCCGTGAAGGCGTTTGCGGTTCCGATGGCATG
Organism: Pseudomonas sp. NBRC 111123; assembly: GCF_001320205.1. Lineage (NCBI taxonomy): Bacteria > Pseudomonadati > Pseudomonadota > Gammaproteobacteria > Pseudomonadales > Pseudomonadaceae > Pseudomonas > Pseudomonas sp. NBRC 111123. The sequence continues at coordinate 17,631 of NZ_BCAZ01000040.1, read as the reverse complement.
AACATGAACGGCAAGAACGGCCTGGCCTGCATCACCCCGCTGTCGGGCGTGGTCAAGGGCAACAAGCTGGTTCTGCGTCCGCTGCCAGGCCTGCCGGTCATTCGTGACCTGGTGGTCGACATGAGCATCTTCTACAAGCAATACGAGAAGGTGAAGCCGTTCCTGCAGAACGACACGCCGGCTCCGGCCATCGAGCGTCTGCAGTCGCCGGAAGATCGCGACAAGCTGGACGGTCTGTACGAGTGCATCCTGTGCGCTTGCTGCTCGACCTCCTGCCCGTCGTTCTGGTGGAACCCAGACAAGTTCCTGGGCCCGGCCGCTCTGCTGCAGGCCTACCGCTTCCTGGCCGACAGCCGTGACACCAAGACCCAGGAGCGCCTGGCGTCCCTGGATGATCCGTTCAGCGTATTCCGCTGCCGCGGGATCATGAACTGCGTCAACGTTTGTCCGAAGGGTCTGAATCCGACCAAGGCAATCGGTCACGTACGTAACATGCTGCTGCAAAGCGGCACCTGATACAAAGCGTTGTAACTGCAGTAAGCCGAGGTGCGGGTGGTGAGCCCGCACTGAGGTAAAACCTGAGCAAGGGCCCACAAAGCTCGCGCTCGATACCTATGAAGATATGAGACCAGCAGGGGCTTTCCGGGCTGGTACCCGGAAAATCAGCAGGATCCAAGTGGCGTGGTTCAGTCGCTTTATTCGGACTTTTCCAGGTTTGCTGTGGCTCTCGCCGATCAGTCCCCTAACCGAGGGTGACCAAGCATGCAAGAAAGCGTGATGCAGCGCATGTGGGAAAGCGCCCACCTTTCAGGTGGTAACGCTGCATATGTGGAAGAGCTCTACGAACTCTACCTGCACGACCCTAACGCTGTGCCAGAAGAGTGGCGCACTTACTTCCAGAAGTTGCCCGCCGACGGCAGCACCGCTACCGATGTATCGCACTCGACGATCCGCGACCATTTCGTACTGCTGGCAAAGAACCAGCGCCGCGCCCAACCGGTTTCCGCCGGGAGCGTGAGCACAGAACACGAGAAGAAGCAGGTTGAAGTTCTGCGACTGATCCAGGCCTATCGTATGCGCGGTCATCAGGCTGCCAAGCTCGACCCGTTGGGGTTGTGGCAGCGACCTGCGCCTGTAGACCTGTCGATCAATCACTACGGCTTGACCAATGCCGATCTTGATACGACCTTCCGTGCCGGCGACCTGTTCATCGGCAAAGAGGAGGCGAGCCTACGCGAGATCTTCGAGGCACTCCAGAAGACATATTGTCGCACCATTGGCGCCGAGTTCACCCACATCGTCGATTCCGAGCAGCGCAGCTGGTTCCAGCAGCGCCTGGAAAGCGTGCGCGGCCGTCCGGAATTCTCGGCCGACGTGCAGGCACACCTGCTCGAGCGCGTGACCGCCGGTGAGGGCCTTGAGAAATACCTGGGCACCAAGTACCCAGGCACCAAGCGTTTCGGCCTCGAGGGCGGCGAAAGCCTGATCCCGATGCTGGACGAAATGATCCAGCGTTCCGGCTCCTACGGCGTCAAGGAAGTCGTGATCGGCATGGCCCACCGTGGCCGCCTGAACGTGCTCGTCAACACCTTCGGCAAGAACCCGCGCGAGCTGTTCGACGAGTTCGAAGGCAAGAAGATGAACGAGCTGGGCTCCGGTGACGTCAAGTATCACCAGGGCTTCTCTTCGAACGTGATGACCCCGGGTGGCGAAGTTCACCTGGCCATGGCGTTCAACCCGTCCCACCTGGAAATCGTCTCGCCAGTGGTTGAAGGTTCGGTGCGCGCCCGTCAGGACCGCCGCAACGATACCGTGGGTGACAAGGTTCTGCCGATCTCGATCCACGGCGACGCTGCGTTCGCCGGCCAGGGCGTGGTCATGGAAACCTTCCAGATGTCGCAGACCCGCGGTTTCAAGACCGGCGGCACCGTGCACATCGTGATCAACAACCAGGTTGGTTTCACCATCAGCAACCCGCTGGATGCGCGCTCCACCGAGTACGCCACCGACGTTGCCAAGATGATTCAGGCGCCGATCCTGCACGTCAACGGTGATGATCCGGAAGCCGTACTGTTCGTGACCCAGCTGGCCATCGATTACCGCATGCAGTTCAAGCGTGACGTGGTCATCGACCTGGTCTGCTACCGTCGCCGCGGCCACAACGAGGCCGACGAGCCGAACGGCACCCAGCCTTTGATGTACCAGCAGATCACCAAGCAGCGCACCACCCGTGAACTGTATGCCGATTCGCTGATCCAGGCGGGCCGTATCGAGGCCGAGCGCGCTCAGGCCAAGATCGACGAGTACCGCAACGCCCTGGACAACGGCCTGCACGTGGTGAAGAGCCTGGTCAAGGAGCCGAACCGCGAGCTGTTCGTCGACTGGCGTCCGTACCTGGGCCATGCCTGGACCGCGCGTCACGACACCCGCTTCGACCTCAAGACCCTGCAGGACCTGTCGGCCAAGCTGCTGGAACTTCCCGAAGGCTTCGTCGTACAGCGTCAGGTCGCGAAGATCTACGAAGACCGTCAGAAGATGCAGGCCGGTGGCTTGCCGATCAACTGGGGTTATGCAGAGACCATGGCTTACGCCACCCTGCAATTCGAAGGTCACCCGATCCGCATGACCGGTCAGGACATCGGCCGTGGCACCTTCTCGCACCGTCACGCGGTGCTGCACAACCAGAAGGACGCCAGCACCTACGTACCGCTGAAGAACCTGTTCCCGGGCCAGCCGCGTTTCGACCTGTACGACTCCTTCCTGTCGGAAGAAGCGGTACTGGCCTTCGAATACGGCTACTCGACCACCACGCCGAATGCGCTGGTGATCTGGGAAGCCCAGTTCGGTGACTTCGCCAACGGTGCCCAGGTCGTGATCGACCAGTTCATCACCAGCGGCGAGCATAAGTGGGGCCGCCTGTGCGGTCTGACCATGCTGCTGCCACACGGTTATGAAGGGCAGGGCCCGGAGCACTCCTCCGCGCGTCTGGAGCGTTACCTGCAGCTGTGCGCCGAGCACAACATCCAGGTCTGCGTACCGACCACCCCTGCACAGATCTACCACCTGCTGCGTCGCCAGGTCATCCGCCCGCTGCGCAAGCCGCTGGTAGTCCTGACGCCGAAGTCGCTGCTGCGCCACAAGCTGGCCATCTCGACCCTGGAAGACCTGGCAGAAGGCTCGTTCCAGACCGTGATCCCGGAAATCGACAACCTCGACCCGGCCAAGGTAGAGCGCCTGGTGCTGTGCAGCGGCAAGGTCTACTACGACCTGCTGGAAAAACGCCGTGCCGAAGGCCGCGAAGACATCGCGATCCTGCGTCTGGAGCAGCTGTATCCGTTCCCTGAGGACGACCTGGTCGAGATCCTGGCGCAATACACCAACCTCAAGCATGCGGTCTGGTGCCAGGAAGAACCGATGAACCAGGGCGCCTGGTACAGCAGTCAGCACCACATGCGCCGTATCCTGGGCCGCCACAACAAGGCGCTGGTCCTGGAATACGCCGGCCGCGACGCTTCCGCCGCGCCAGCCTGTGGTTACGCATCGAAGCACGCCGAGCAGCAGGAAAAACTGCTGCAAGACGCCTTCACTGTTTAATGCCTTCGCGCACCTGAAACCGAATTTAAGGAAACACAGATAATGGCTATCGAGATCAAAGCCCCAACCTTCCCGGAATCGGTTGCCGATGGCACCGTTGCCACCTGGCACAAGCAGCCGGGCGACGCCGTCAAGCGTGACGAGCTGATCGTCGACATCGAGACCGACAAGGTCGTCCTGGAAGTTCTGGCTACCGCCGACGGCGTGCTGGGCGCTATCGTCAAGGGCGAGGGCGACACCGTCCTGTCCGACGAAGTACTGGGTTCGATCGTTGAAGGTGGCGCTGCTGCCGCAGCGCCTGCAGCTGCACCGGCCGCCGCTGCTCCAGCCGCTGCTGCCGCCGACGCTGGCGAAGACGACCCGATCGCAGCTCCTGCCGCTCGCAAGCTGGCTGAAGAGAGCGGTATCGATCTGGCTGCCGTTGCCGGCACTGGCAAAGGCGGCCGCATCACCAAGGAAGACGTCGTTGCCGCCGTCGCCAACAAGAAGTCGGCTCCGGCCCCAGCGGCCAAGCCTGCCGCCGCCGCTGCTGCCCCGGTTGTCGTTGCCGCTGGCGACCGCACCGAGAAGCGCGTGCCGATGACCCGTCTGCGCGCCAAGATCGCCGAGCGTCTGGTCGAAGCCCAGTCGAACATGGCCATGCTGACCACCTTCAACGAAGTCGACATGACCGAAGTCATGGCCCTGCGTTCGAAGTACAAGGACCTGTTCGAGAAGACCCACAACGGCGTACGCCTGGGCTTCATGTCGTTCTTCGTCAAGGCGGCCACCGAAGCGCTGAAGCGTTTCCCGGCTGTCAACGCCTCGATCGACGGCAACGACATCGTCTACCACGGCTATGCCGACGTCGGCGTTGCCGTGTCGAGCGACCGTGGCCTGGTGGTACCGGTTCTGCGTAACGCGGAATCGATGAGCCTGGCTGAAATCGAGAACGGCATCGCCACCTTCGGCAAGAAGGCCCGTGACGGCAAGCTGGCCATCGAAGAGATGACCGGTGGTACCTTCACCATCACCAACGGCGGCACTTTCGGCTCGATGATGTCGACCCCGATCGTCAACCCGCCACAGGCTGCCATCCTGGGCATGCACAACATCATCCAGCGCCCGATGGCCATCAACGGCCAAGTGGTTATCCGCCCGATGATGTACCTGGCACTGTCCTACGATCACCGCCTGATCGATGGCAAGGAAGCGGTAACCTTCCTGGTCACCATCAAGAACCTGCTGGAAGATCCGTCTCGCCTGCTGCTGGACATCTAACCCTCTGGCTGCGTACCGTGCCGGCCCTGGCTTCGCGAGAAGCCATGCCGCGCGGTCCGCGGCCTGTAGCTTGTAGCTGATAAGGAATCTTTTATGACCCAGAAATTCGACGTAGTGGTAATTGGTGCAGGCCCTGGCGGCTATGTTGCTGCCATCAAGGCCGCACAACTTGGTCTGAAGACTGCCTGTATCGAGAAGTACACCGACGCCGAGGGCAAGCTGGCCCTGGGCGGCACCTGCCTGAACGTAGGCTGCATTCCGTCCAAGGCGCTGCTGGACAGCTCCTGGAAGTACAAGGAAGCCAAAGAGAGCTTCAACGTCCACGGTATCTCCACGGGTGAAGTGAAGATGGACGTCGCCGCGATGGTTGGCCGCAAGGCGGGCATCGTCAAGAACCTGACCGGTGGCGTTGCCACCCTGTTCAAGGCCAACGGCGTTACTTCGATCCAGGGCCACGGCAAACTGCTGGCTGGCAAGAAGGTTGAAGTCACCCAGGCTGACGGCACCACCGAAGTCATTGAAGCCGAGAATGTCATCCTCGCTTCCGGTTCGCGTCCGATCGACATTCCGCCGGCTCCGGTCGACCAGAACGTCATCGTCGACTCCACCGGCGCCCTGGAATTCCAATCGGTACCGAAGCGCCTGGGCGTGATCGGTGCTGGCGTGATCGGCCTGGAGCTGGGCTCGGTATGGGCTCGCCTGGGTGCTGAAGTCACCGTCCTGGAAGCGCTGGACACCTTCCTGATGGCTGCCGACACCGCCGTGTCGAAAGAAGCCCAGAAGACTCTGACCAAGCAAGGCCTGGACATCAAGCTGGGTGCCCGCGTCACCGGCTCGAAAGTCAACGGCAACGAAGTCGAAGTGACCTACACCAACGCCGAAGGCGAGCAGAAGATCACCTTCGACAAGCTGATCGTCGCGGTCGGCCGGCGCCCCGTGACCACTGATCTGCTGGCTTCCGACAGCGGCGTTACCATCGACGAACGTGGCTACATCTTCGTCGACGACTACTGCGCTACCAGCGTTCCTGGCGTATACGCCATCGGTGACGTGGTGCGTGGCATGATGCTGGCGCACAAGGCCTCGGAAGAGGGCATCATGGTTGTCGAGCGCATCAAGGGCCACAAGGCTCAGATGAACTACGACCTGATCCCGTCGGTCATCTACACCCACCCGGAAATTGCGTGGGTCGGCAAGACCGAACAAGCCTTGAAGGCCGAGGGTGTTGAGGTTAACGTAGGCACCTTCCCGTTCGCGGCCAGCGGCCGTGCGATGGCAGCCAACGATACCGGTGGTTTCGTCAAGGTCATCGCCGATGCCAAGACCGACCGCGTGCTGGGCGTTCACGTGATTGGCCCATCCGCTGCCGAACTGGTACAGCAGGGCGCAATCGCAATGGAATTCGGCACCAGTGCCGAGGATCTGGGCATGATGGTCTTCAGCCATCCAACCCTGTCCGAAGCGCTGCATGAAGCAGCGCTGGCAGTGAATGGCGGCGCCATTCACGTGGCCAACCGTAAGAAGCGTTAATTATAAGAAACCACGGCGGGCTGCCCGTCGTGAGTCTTGCGTGCATGACTCACCGCGGAACGTCCGCCGGACCGGACTACACGGGAAAACCCGGGGTCAATGGTCACAGGTGGTGCGGCGCCAGTAATGGCGCAGCGCCGAAGCGCAGTACCTAACGAAGACGGTAAAAAGCATGAATCTTCACGAGTATCAGGGTAAGCAGCTGTTCGCTGAATACGGCCTGCCAGTTTCCAAGGGTTTCGCTGTCGATACCCCTGAGCAAGCGGCTGAAGCCTGCGACAAGATCGGCGGTTCGGAATGGGTCGTCAAGGCTCAGGTCCACGCGGGTGGTCGCGGTAAAGCGGGCGGCGTCAAGCTGGTTCGCAGCAAGGAAGACGCCAAGGCGTTCGCTGCGCAGTGGTTGGGCAAGAATCTGGTGACCTACCAGACTGACGCCAACGGTCAACCAGTCTCCAAGATCCTGGTCGAGTCCTGCACTGACATCGCCAAAGAGCTGTACCTGGGCGCTGTAGTGGATCGTTCGAGCCGCCGTATCGTGTTCATGGCTTCCACCGAAGGTGGCGTGGACATCGAGAAAGTCGCTCACGAAACTCCTGAGAAGATCCTCAAGGCTACCATCGACCCACTGGTTGGCGCTCAGCCGTTCCAGGGTCGTGAGCTGGCGTTCCAGCTGGGTCTGGAAGGCAAGCAAGTTCAACAGTTCGCCAAGATCTTCGTTGGCCTGGCCAAGCTGTTCAAAGACCACGATCTGGCCCTGCTGGAAGTGAACCCGCTGGTGATCAAGGCCGATGGCGACCTGCACTGCCTCGATGCCAAGATCAACATCGACGCCAACGCCATGTACCGTCAGCCTAAGCTGAAGACTTTCCACGACCCGTCGCAGGACGACGCCCGTGAAGCCCACGCTGCCAAGTTCGAACTGAACTACGTTGCCCTCGAAGGCAACATCGGCTGCATGGTCAACGGTGCCGGCCTGGCCATGGGTACCATGGACATCGTCAACCTGCACGGCGGCAAGCCAGCCAACTTCCTCGACGTGGGCGGCGGCGCGACCAAAGAACGCGTTACCGAAGCGTTCAAGATCATTCTGTCCGACAGCAATGTCGCGGCTGTTCTGGTCAACATCTTCGGTGGCATCGTTCGCTGCGACATGATTGCCGAAGGCATCATCGGTGCAGTGAAAGAAGTCGGCGTTAAAGTTCCGGTTGTCGTTCGCCTTGAAGGCAACAACGCCGAACTGGGCGCTAAAGTACTGGCAGAAAGCGGTTTGAACATCATTGCGGCAACCAGCCTGACCGACGCTGCTCAACAAGTTGTCAAAGCTGCGGAGGGCAAGTAATGAGCGTCCTGATCAATAAAGACACCAAAGTCATCTGCCAGGGCTTCACCGGCTCGCAGGGTACGTTCCACTCCGAACAAGCCATCGCCTACGGCACCAAGATGGTCGGCGGCGTTACTCCAGGCAAGGGTGGCACCACCCACCTGGGCCTGCCAGTGTTCAACACTGTGAAAGAAGCCGTAGAAGCCACCGGCGCTGACGCTTCGGTCATCTACGTTCCGGCTCCGTTCTGCAAGGACTCGATCCTGGAAGCGGCATTCGGCGGCATCAAGCTGATCGTCTGCATCACCGAAGGCATTCCTACCCTGGACATGCTGGATGCCAAGGTCAAGTGCGACGAACTGGGCGTGACCCTGATCGGCCCTAACTGCCCAGGCGTCATCACTCCGGGCGAGTGCAAGATCGGCATCATGCCAGGCCACATCCACCTGCCAGGCAAGGTCGGTATCGTTTCGCGTTCCGGCACCCTGACCTACGAAGCGGTCAAGCAGACCACCGACGCCGGCTTCGGCCAGTCGACTTGCGTGGGCATCGGTGGCGACCCGATCCCAGGCTCCAACTTCATCGACATCCTGAAGCTGTTCCAGGAAGACCCGAAGACCGAAGCGATCGTCATGATCGGTGAGATCGGCGGTTCGGCTGAAGAAGAAGCTGCGGCCTACATCAAGGCCAACGTCACCAAGCCAGTCGTTTCCTACATCGCGGGTGTTACCGCACCTGCGGGCAAGCGCATGGGCCACGCTGGCGCCATCATTTCCGGCGGCAAAGGCACTGCGGACGAGAAGTTCGCCGCGCTGCAGGACGCTGGTGTGAAGACCGTGCGTTCCCTGGCTGATATCGGCAAGGCCTTGGCCGAGCTGACCGGCTGGGAAGCCAAGAAGTAATACCTGCTACACCCCCCACGCGCACAGAGGCCACCTTCGGGTGGCCTTTGTCGTTTTCGGGGGGGGGGGGGCCTGCACCGGCCTCTTCGCGGGCACGCCCGCTCCCACAGGAAAATCACTAGCCTTGATACTTGTGAGGTATCTGTGGGAGCGGGTTTACCCGCGAAGAGGCCGGCACAGGCAATGCGGAATTTTCGATGGGTACCATAGGAATTTTGAAGCAGACGAACGTTTCAATACGGAGATAATTCCTACTGTCTTCGGTCACACAGAGGACAAACATGTACGCACATCGGACAAGCAGCACTGTATCAGTGCGTTTACCGGGTAAAACGGTTAATCTACGCGTTCACTCTGTGCCCGTACCCCAAAAGGGAACGACACGCTAAACGGGTCTGGCCTATCAAGCCGGGCAGCATTTCCCCTCATCCAAAGGGAAATCCCCTCTCGAATCCCGATTTCAGCAGTGTGGTACTACCTTAAATGAAAGTTCTCAAAGGCCAGGATATCCTGGCGCTTGGCTTTATGACGTTTGCGCTTTTCGTAGGCGCTGGCAACATCATCTTCCCGCCTATCGTTGGTCTGCAGTCTGGCCCGCACGTATGGATGGCGGCCCTGGGCTTCCTGGTTACCGCCGTGGGCCTGCCGGTCATCACCGTGGTCGCCCTGGCCAAGGTCGGTGGTGGTATGGACGCCCTGAGCAGTCCGATCGGCAAGTTCTTCGGTGGCCTGCTGGCGGCCGTGTGCTACCTGTCAGTCGGCCCGCTGTTCGCGACGCCGCGTACCGCGACCGTGTCGTTCGAAGTGGGCGTGGCGCCGTTGACCGGTGAAAGCCCGACAGCGTTGTTCATCTACAGCCTGGTGTACTTCGTCGTGGTACTGGCCGTGTCCATGTACCCGGGCAAGCTGCTTGACACTGTCGGCCGCTTCCTCGCGCCGCTGAAGATCATCGCCCTGGCGGTGCTGGGTATCGCTGCCTTCGCCTTGCCAGCCGGGACCATCGGTGAAGCACAGCCGGCCTATGCCGCCGCTGCGTTCTCCAAAGGCTTTTCCGATGGCTACTTGACCATGGACACCCTTGGTGCCCTGGTATTCGGTATCGTCATCGTCAACGCCATCCGCTCGCGCGGTGTCGAGTCGCCGAAGCTGATCACCCGCTATGCCATCATCGCCGGCCTGATCGCCGGTGTCGGCCTGGCCCTGGTGTACATCAGCCTGTTCCGCCTGGGTGCCGGCAGCCACGATATCGCCGCCGATGCCACCAACGGTGCCGCTGTTCTGCACGCTTATGTACAGCACACCTTCGGTTCCCTGGGCAGCGGCTTCCTTGCCGTGCTGATCGCCCTGGCGTGCCTGGTGACTGCCGTTGGCCTGACCTGCGCCTGCGCCGAATACTTCAGCCAGATTCTGCCGCTGTCGTACCGTGCACTGGTGGTGATCCTGGCAGGCTTCTCGCTGCTGATTTCCAACCTGGGCCTGACCAAGCTGATCATGTTCTCGATCCCGGTGCTGACCGCGATCTATCCGCCGTGCATCGTGGTGGTGGGCCTGAGCTTCGTGAAGGACCTGTGGAATTCGCCGACTCGCATCCTGGCTCCAGTGATGCTGGTTTCGCTGGTGTTCGGTATCGTCGACGCGATCAAGGGCAGCGACATCGCCCACGTGCTGCCAGACGTCATGGCGCACCTGCCGCTGAGTGATCAGGGCCTGGCCTGGCTGGTGCCTTCGGTCGTGACATTGATCGGCGCCGTGGCCTGCGACCGCATGCTCGGCAAGCCGCGCGAAGCGTTGGCCTGAGAAGTTGAAGCCTGAGGGCGGCACCGGCCACAAGCCGTAGGGTGCTCGCCAAAGGTGGAGACTCGAAAGCCCCGCATCTGAAAGGATGCGGGGCTTTTTCATTTCATGTTTGTGCCTTTTACCGCTTGTAGGCGTCGAAATCCGGTCACTATTCTTTGTGCACCTGGCCTTCGGGAATTCTGCATGAACTTCATCCAAAGCAACCTCCACAACCTCCTGGCTGTCTGCTGGTTCGCCCTCTGCTGGGGCGGTTACACCCGCTATGCCATCTGGAAGGGCCGCGACACCGCGTGCCTGGCCAGCGTGCTGCACCTGTACCGGGAAGACTGGATGCGCCGTATGCTACTGCGCGACAACCGCATCGCCGACGCCAGCGTGATCGGTAACCTGGAGCGCAATGCCTCGTTCTTCGCCTCCAGTACTCTGATCATCCTCGCTGGTATTCTCACCGTGCTGGGTGCTTCGGATCGCGCGCTGTCACTGCTGGCGGACCTGCCTCTGGTGCAGCAGGCGTCCCAAGGCATGTCGGAGATCAAGCTGCTGTGCCTGGCAATGGTCTTTGTCTACGCCTTCTTCACCTTCAGCTGGTGCATGCGTCAGTACAACTTTGCCGCAGTGCTGGTGGGGTCCGCGCCTATGATCGGTGAGCGCCAGGTCAATGAACTGGAGCGCAAGGCTTTCGCTTCGCGCGCAGCACGGGTGCTGTCCCTTGCAGCCAACCAATTCAACTTTGGCCTGCGTTCTTATTACTTCGGGATGGCCATGCTTACCTGGTTCATCAGCCCCTGGCTGTTCATGGTCGTGAGTGTGGGTGTCGTGCTGATTCTGTATCGACGGGAGTTCCATTCCGATGTATTGGACGTGATGGTGTTCACCCCCACTGAGAGTGCGATGACAGAAGTGCCCAGGGAAAGTTCCAGCAGCATTAACTGAAACGTTTAACTCACTAAAAGCAGGCACAAAAAAACCCGACGATGTCGGGTTTTTTTGTTTGGGTCGATTACTGCTTAGCAGGTTCTGCAGGCGCAGTTGACGGCGCAGGAGTAGCGGGGGCGGCCTCTTCGGCGGCCTTCTGCTCGGCTTCGGCCTGATCTTTGGCAGCTTCGGCGTTTTCCTTGGCGGCGTCGTTCATCTTATCCTGAGCATCACCCATCTTTTCCTGGGCTTGTTCACGATGTTCTTGTGCGTCTTGGGCTTTGTCTTCGCTCGCTTTATCGCAAGCAGCCAGGCCCATGGCAGCAGCCAGCATCAGAGCAAAAGCAAAAGGTTTACGCATGGGGGTGTTTCCTCTTGGTGAATAAGTGAGTTGTTCCTTCGAGTTCAGTCATGCGGAATAAGTTCCACACGTTTTAAAGATATATAACACCCCGTGCTAGATAGACTTTTTACAGGTTTTATGCCGCCACTGCAGTGATCACGGAAGCAGCGTATGAACGATTCAAGCTTGCAGGCCATGGCCGAACGCTTTCTTTCAGCATTGAAACATTGCCAGTTGTTGCAGATGCGTGTGGCCCAGGCCGACAGCGACGGCATGACGTTGGTCATGCCCTGGTCGCCGGCGATCGTCGGCAACCCACAAACCGGCGCGGTGCATGGCGGGGCGTTGACCACGTTGATGGATACCACGTGTGGCATGGCCACCTTGTGCGTGCTGCCACGCTTCGAGGTGTGCCCGACGCTGGATCTGCGTATCGACTACATGCACGCCGCGGTACCGGGCAAGCCGATTTACGGCCATGCCCAGTGCTATCGCGTGACCCGCGACGTCATTTTCACCCGTGGCACGGCCTATCAGGACGACCCTGGGCAGCCGATCTGCCATGCGGTAGGGACCTTCATGCGCCTGGGTCAGGAGATCAAGGGTGGCATCCGTTTCGGCAGCAGCCTGAAGGAGGGTGGGGCATGATCCCTGAAGACGTTCGCAGGCAGTTGAACGCGGCTCACGCGGTGGGTGACTACGGTCCCTTGCTGGCCTTGATCCCATACGCCGGCCTGATCGGCATCGAGTGCCAGCGCGATGGCGACGACTTGCTGTTCCGCCTGCCGGCCAGCCAGGACAACATCGGCAACCCGTTGCTGCCGGCCATCCATGGTGGCGTCATTGCCGGCTTCATGGAACTTTCCGCGGCCCTGTACCTGCTGATCTACAGCGAGAGCGCGAGCATTCCGAAGATCATCGATTTCTCCATCGACTACCTGCGTGCCGGGCATTTTCGCGATACCTACGCCCATTGCCAGCTGTGGCGTCAGGGGCGGCGGGTGACCAATGTCGCCATCACCGCCTGGCAGGCAGACCGGCAGTCGCCGATCGCCACTGCTCGCGCACATTTCAAGATCGAACCGGAAAAGCCCTTGAAATCGTCCGGGCAGCCCCCATCTGCATGACATCCGCCGTTAAGGCAGGCCACGTCGGCCGCCAGGCGCCACTGCCATCAGATCGGAGTTTTGAAGACCATGAGTGTGGAGACTCAAAAAGAAACGCTGGGCTTCCAGACCGAGGTGAAGCAACTGCTGCACCTCATGATCCATTCGCTGTACTCGAACAAGGAGATCTTCCTCCGTGAGCTGATCTCCAACGCCTCCGACGCCGCCGACAAGCTGCGCTTCGAGGCCCTGGCCAAGCCAGAGCTGCTCGAGGGCGACGCCGACCTGAAGATCCGCCTCAGCTTCGACAAGGACGCCGGTACCGTGACCCTCGAGGACAACGGCATCGGCATGAGCCGCGAGGATGTCATTGCCCACCTGGGCACCATCGCCAAGTCCGGCACCGCCGACTTCATGAAAAACCTTACCGGTGACCAGAAGAAGGATTCGCACCTGATCGGTCAGTTCGGTGTGGGCTTCTATTCGGCCTTCATCGTCGCCGACAAGGTCGACGTCTACAGCCGGCGCGCCGGCCAGCCGGCCGCCGAAGGCGTGCACTGGTCGTCCAAAGGTGAGGGCGAGTTCGAAGTCGCCACCATCGACAAGCCGCAGCGCGGTACCCGCATCGTTCTGCACCTGAAGAAGGACGAGCAGGAATTCGCCGATGGCTGGCGCCTGCGCAACGTGGTCAAGAAGTACTCCGACCACATTGCCCTGCCGATCGAGCTGCCCAAGGAGCAGGCCGAAGCCGCCGAGGGTGAAGAAAAACCTGCGCAGGAATGGGAAACCGTCAACCGCGCCAGCGCCCTGTGGACCCGTTCGCGCTCCGAGGTGAAGGACGAGGAATACCAGGAGTTCTACAAGCACATCGGTCATGACTTCGAGAACCCGCTGGCCTGGAGCCACAACAAGGTCGAAGGCAAGCTCGAATACAACTCGCTGCTGTATGTACCGGCCCGTGCACCGTTCGACCTGTACCAGCGCGAAGCACCGCGCGGCCTGAAGCTGTATGTGCAGCGCGTGTTCATCATGGACCAGGCCGAGTCGTTCCTGCCGCTGTACCTGCGTTTCATCAAGGGTGTGGTCGACTCCAATGACCTGTCGCTGAACGTATCCCGCGAAATTCTGCAGAAAGACCCGATCATCGACTCGATGAAGACCGCGCTGACCAAGCGTGTGCTGGACATGCTGGAGAAGCTGGCCAAGAACGAGCCTGAGCAGTACAAGGGCTTCTGGAAAAACTTCGGCCAGGTGCTGAAGGAAGGCCCGGCTGAAGACTTCGCCAACAAGGAAAAGATCGCTGGCCTGCTGCGCTTCGCCTCCACCCAGGACGACAGTGGCGAGCAGAGCGTTGCCTTGGCCGATTACCTGGCTCGCGCCAAGGAAGGCCAGGACAAGATCTACTACCTCACCGGCGAGTCTTACGCGCAGGTCAAGAACAGCCCGCACCTGGAAGTCTTCCGCAAGAAGGGTATCGAGGTACTGCTGCTGACCGACCGTATCGACGAGTGGCTGATGAGCTACCTCAACGAGTTCGACGGCAAGGCATTCGTCGACGTCGCCCGTGGCGACCTGGACCTGGGCAAGCTGGACTCGGAAGAGGACAAGAAGGCCCAGGAAGAAGTCGCCAAGAACAAAGAAGGCCTGGTCGAGCGTCTGAAAGGTGCATTGGGTGACAGCGTGGCCGAAGTGCGGGTGTCGCACCGCCTGACCGACTCGCCGGCGATTCTGGCCATCGGTGAACAGGACCTGGGCCTGCAGATGCGCCAGATCCTGGAAGCCAGCGGGCAGAAGGTGCCGGACTCGAAGCCGATCTTCGAATTCAACCCGACTCACCCGTTGATCGAGAAGCTGGACAACGAGCAGAGCGAAGACCGTTTCGCCGAGCTGTCGCACATCCTCTTCGATCAGGCCGCGCTGGCGGCCGGTGACAGCCTGAAGGACCCGGCGGCTTACGTTCGTCGCCTGAACAAGCTGCTGGTCGAGCTGTCTGCTTGAGTTGATGCATAGGAAAGCCCGCTTCGGCGGGCTTTTTTCATGGCGGGTTGTTTTATGAAAAAGTGCCTAAGGAGTGCTTGATGAGCAAGGTAATCGTCGAATCGCTGGTCTATCACCTGTCCGGCAAGACTTATGAGAGCCGCCTGGTCTACGAGCCGGGTGCGCTGCCAAAGCCCGGCCTGGTGATGGCGCCGAACTGGATGGGTATTGGCGAAGGCGCCGAGCGCATTGCCAAGGAAGTGGCCGAAAAGGGTTACGTGGTGCTGATTGCCGACCTGTATGGGCAGTCGGTACGCCCGTCCAATGCGGATGAGGCTGGCGCGGCGATGATGCCGCTGAAAAATGACCGGGCCGAGCTGCGCAAGCGCATGAACGAGGCGTTGTCGCAGCTGCTGGCGCAGTCCAAGGCGTTACTGGAGCCAGGCAAGGTCGCCACCTTCGGCTTCTGCTTCGGCGGTTGCTGCGCCTTGGAACTGGCCCGTACCGGTGCCGACCTGAGGGCGGCGGTGTCGTTCCACGGCACGCTTGATACGCCGAACCCGGAAGACGCCAAGCGCATCAAGGGCTCGGTGCTGGTGCTGCATGGCGCTGCCGATCCGCTGGTGCCGAAGGAGCAACTGCCGGCGTTCGAGGAGGAGATGAATGCGGCCAAGGTGGATTGGCAGTTGCTGAGCTACGGTGGTGCGGTGCATTCGTTCACTGACCCGAATGCCAATGTGCCGGGCAAGATGCAGTACGACCGCCGTACCTCTGAGCGGGCGTTCCGCTCGATGCACAACCTGCTCACCGAAGTGTTCCAGCGCTGACATTGCATGGGGCCGCAAAGCGGCCCCAATTCAGCGAGGCAACTCGATTCTCGACGTTTCCCCAGGCACCGTCGGCCAATCCCCCGCTGCCCACTTGGCCCGTGCCTGCTCGATCAATTCCACATCACTGGCCACAAAATTCCAGTTCATCCGCCGCGGTCCATCCAGCGGCTCGCCGCCAATGAGCACCAGTTGGCACTCCTCCTCGGCATACAGCGTGACCTCTTCCCCTTCCGCCAGCACGATCAGGCTACAGGCCTCGACCTGCTCGCCGTCCATGAACAGTTCGCCGTCGAGCAGATACAGCGCCCGCTGCGCATGTTCGTCAGGAACTACCAAGGTAGTGGCCGCCTGCATCAGCACATGCGCATAAAGGGTAGGGGAGAGCACCGGCACCGGTGACTCCAGGCAGAACCCGCTGCCGGCAATCATGCAGATACGCACGCCCAGGTTGTCACTGACCGGCAAGCTCGCCGCGGGGTGGTGGCTGTAGCTCGGTTCGCCTTGTTCGAGTGCCTGGGGAGAGGCCAGCCACACCTGCAGCCCATGCAGGCGTGAGCCATGGGCCAAGGCGTCCACAGGTGTACGCTCGACATGCGCTACCCCTTTGCCGGCGGTCATCCAGCTCACATCACCCGGCAGTACGCGCTGCTCCGAGCCAAGGCTGTCCTTGTGCAGGATCGCGCCTTCGAACAGATAGGTCAGGGTGGACAGGCCGATATGCGGGTGCTGGCGGATATCCATGCCATGGCCCGGCGCATAGTCGGTCTCGAGCATATGGTCGAAAAACACGAACGGGCCGACGCTGCGGCACTGGGCCGAGGGCAGCGGGCGCAGGATCGGTTGGCCCTCGACCGATTCGGCGCGTGGGCGGATGATCAGGGGGCTGCTCATGGTGGGCTCCAGGCGAGGTGGAAATGCCCCAAGCATAGCGGTTTGCCGGGCAATGCTGAACCGTTGCGCTGGCTGCCCGGTCTACCCTGTTCATGCATGGAGAAGGAGCACGCCCATGATTGCCAGAGCGCTGGCCTGCATGCTGTTGTCTGGCTGGCTATGCCAGGCGGCACAGGCTCGTGACTACCGCTACAGCGATGCCCATTTGCACTACGTGGACTTTTTCCAGGAGACCGAGGGCATGCCGGCGCTGATCAAGGCCATGGATCAGGCGGGTGTCGAGCACTCGATGATTTCTGGTATTCCGGTCGCTAAGAAATGGCACGAAGACGAGCCCAAGCGCCCGCGCTATTACGCCGGCGACGACGCTGATGCCTATTGGTATAGCGCCACCGATACCTATGTCGCTGCCGCGTTGGAAAAGCTGCCGGCCGAGCAGCGAAAACGTTTTCATCCTTTTCTGACCGGTTTCAATCCAGTGGACAAGAATGCTGTCAGCCATATCGAGCGCATGCTCGAACTTAACCCGGGGCTGTGGCAAGGGATCGGCGAGGTGTTTACCCGGCATGACGACCTGACTGCGCTGACCAGTGGCGATACACCGCGGGCCAATAACGAAGCCATGACGCGCATCTACCACCTGGCGGCCGAGCGCGACCTCCCGGTGCTCCTGCATTCCAACATCACCTCCAAGCGCGAGCGCAACCCGCTGTACCTGGCGGAGATCGAAGAGCCGCTGCGCAACCACCCGCACACGCGCTTCATCTGGGCGCATGCCGGCAGCAGCATGGAAATTCACCGGCACCAGACGCAGATGGACTTCCTGCTGCCGGTGCTGACGCGGTTGCTGGAGGATTACCCAAACCTGTATGTGGACCTGTCGTGGAGTGTGTTGCAGCCTTATCTGCTGGACGACAAGGGCGTGCCGCGCAAGGAATGGCTGGCGTTGGTCGAACAGTACCCGGAGCGGTTCATGCTGGGGTCGGATGTGGTGGGGCGTTTTGGCAGCCTGGGGGAGCAGATGCACGGGTTCAGGCCGTTTCTGGATGCCTTGCCGGAAGAAGTAGCCAATAAGGTGGCGCGGGATAACTTTCTGGCGGTGCTGCCCAAGGCTCAGCATTAGCCTGTACCGGCCTCTTCGCGGGTAAACCCGCTCCCACAGGGA
>NZ_BCAZ01000039.1:0-56880 GCF_001320205.1 Pseudomonas sp. NBRC 111123 | reverse complement strand
CTGCAAAGCAGCCCCTGGGCTCTAGCGGATGACCGCCAACCGTCCGACCAACGGCACCTTCTTCGCAATGGCAAACAACGGTGCCGTCCAGCGCAGCAGCAAGGCACTGCCCTTGGCCGCCAAGGGCGTATGGCAACTCCAGCCCAACGCCAGCACCGCCATCAGCAGGCCGCCGATGTAATCGTCCTGCCCCCAGTGCGCCCCGGCCACCAGCCGCGGCATCATGAACAGAAATGCCAGGCCCCAGACCACCAGGTGTTGCACCAGGCGGCGGCTGAACAGGCTCATGAACAATGCCCAGATGAGCAGCACCGAGGCGTGGTCGCCAGGGAAGCTGTTGCTGGACCGGTCCTTGAGTTCCCAGGCCTTTTCCAGGTTCGGGTAGTAGCTGCTGAGGTGCACCACGTTGTCGAATACCATCGATGGGCTGTCATGTTGCCAGCCCATTGCATCCACCCACTTGGAAAACAGCGCGCGAATCACCACTAATAGGAGCAGCGTGACCAGAAAGCCAAAGAAGGCTTCGCGAACCTGGCTGGCCCTGAACACCCAGTTGCCCCGAATCAGCACGGCCAGCAAGATCAGGCCGACGACGATATCGAAGGGGCGAAGGCTGCCGACGGTCCAGATGTAGCGCCAGGCCGTATGGTCGGCCAATGGCCCATTCAGGCTGTGGAATAACCATTCGTCGAAAGTCAGGCACAGGATCTGGCCAATGGGCCATAACCAGAAACACAGTAGGGCAATGGGCAGCAACGTGCAGGCTGCCAAGGGTCCCCAGGACCACCTTGCTTGGAACAGTGGTCGATTGTCCATAAAATACCTCGATCTCCAGCAGTAAATGAGTGCCTTGCGGGCGCTCTGCGACGGGACTTTCAAATCCCGGTAATTATTTTGTCATCATTTTCAGATAGCCAGACAACCATGAGCGACTTGCCAGATACAGATTTCACCCAACGTTTCATCTTCGACGAGCGCGATGTGCGCGGCGAGTGGGTGTCTCTCGATGACAGCTACGCCGCGGTGCTGGCGCGTCACGAGTACCCGCAGCCGGTGCAGGCACTGCTTGGCGAACTGATGGCTGCCACCGCCTTGCTGGTGGGCGCGCTGAAGTTCGACGGCCTGCTGATTCTGCAGGCGCGTTCCGAAGGGCCGATCCCGCTGCTGATGGTCGAGTGCTCGGGCGAGCGCGACATCCGGGGCATGGCCCGCTACGAAGCGGAGCAGATCCCGGCCGGTGCCACTCTAGAGCAGTTGATGCCCGACGGTCACCTGACCCTGACCATCGACCCGGTCAAAGGCCAGCGCTACCAGGGCACTGTCGACCTGGACGGTGCCAACCTGTCGGAGTGCTTCACCAACTACTTCGTTCAGTCGCAGCAGCTCAATACCCGTTTCTGGCTCAACGCCGAAGGCGGCAAGGCCCGTGGCCTGCTGCTGCAGCAGCTGCCACGCGACCGCCAGCCGGACGATGAAGAGCGCGAAGACAGCTGGCAGCACGTCATTGCCCTGGCCAAGACGCTCAAGCCTGAAGAGTGGTCGGAAGACAACGAAACCCTGCTGCACCGCCTTTATCACGAAGACGCGGTACGCCTGTTCGACATCCAGCCGCTGCGCTTCAAGTGCAGCTGCTCGCGCGAACGTTCCGGCAATGCGCTGGTCAGTTTGGGCGAGCACGATGCCAAGGCGCTGGTCGTGGAGTGCGGTGGTACGGTAGAAATCGATTGCCAGTTCTGTAACCAGCGCTATTTCTTCGATGCCAGCGATGTGGCGCAGCTGTTTGCCGGCGGCGGCACGGATGCGGCGTCAGAAACTCGCCACTGAAACGTTTAATTTCAGGAGAATCTCCTGTCGAATTGCGCGAAAGCGCGGTTCTGACAGGAGGGGCCTACTTTTTTTGGGCGTTTCTGGCATAATCCGGCCACTTTTTTCGCTGTAGTAGTTTTTTCGAGACAACTACAAAACGTTTGGAGCACTCGGCCTCGGGCCGGATGGGGTATCTCATGACGCAAGCCAACAACACCGTGTACACCGACCTGAGCGTCGATGAGCTGGTAAAAGAAGCGCTGCAACGCGGTGAAGGCGTGCTAGCCGATACTGGCGCACTGGTCGTCGAAACTGGCCACCGTACTGGCCGCTCGCCGGCTGACCGTTTCATCGTCGAAGAACCTTCCACCCAGGCCGCCATCGCCTGGGGCCCGATCAACCGCAAGTTCCCGGCCGACAAGTTCGATGCCCTGTGGGACCGCGTCGAGGCGTTCAACAACGCTCAGGATCACTTCGTTTCCTACGTTCACGTAGGGGCCGCTGCCGAGCACTACCTGCCGGTGAAGATGACCACCCAGACTGCCTGGCAGAACCTGTTCGGCCGTTGCCTGTTCATCAACCCTGAGCAGTTCAACCCGGCTGGCCGCGACCAGTGGCAGATCCTCAACGTCGCCAACTTCGTGTGCGAGCCTGAGCGTGACGGCACCAACTCCGACGGTTGCGTGATCATCAACTTCGCCGCCAAGAAAGTGCTGATCGCTGGCATGCGCTACGCCGGCGAAATGAAGAAAGCCATGTTCTCGGTGCAGAACTTCCTGCTGCCGGCCGCCGACGTGCTGCCAATGCACTGCGCTGCCAACATTGGCGAAGAAGGCGATGTGACCCTGTTCTTCGGCCTGTCCGGCACCGGCAAGACCACCCTGTCGGCCGACGAAAGCCGTTACCTGATCGGTGACGACGAGCACGGTTGGGGCGAAGGCGTTGTCTTCAACATGGAAGGCGGCTGCTACGCCAAGTGCATCGACCTGTCCGAGAAGAACGAGCCGGTCATCTGGAAAGCCATCAAGCATGGTGCCGTGCTGGAAAACGTCGTTCTCGACGCCAACAAGCACGCCGACTACGCCGATGTCAGCCTGACCCAGAACAGCCGCGCCGCCTACCCGCTGGAGCACGTCGCCAAGCGCGCCGAAGCCAACCTGGGTGGCGAGCCGAACGCAGTCATCTTCCTGACCTGCGACCTGACCGGTGTTCTGCCTCCGGTTTCGATCCTGAACAACGAGCAGGCGGCCTACCACTTCCTGTCCGGCTACACCGCGCTGGTCGGTTCCACCGAAATGGGTTCGGGCGGCGGCATCAAGTCGACCTTCTCCACCTGCTTCGGCGCACCATTCTTCCCGCGCCCGGCTGGCGAATACGCCGAGCTGCTGATCAAGCGTATCAACGCTTTCGGCTCCAAGGTCTACCTGGTCAACACCGGCTGGACCGGCGGTGGCTACGGCGTTGGCAAGCGCTTCAGCATCCCGACCACCCGTGGCGTGATCGCTGCCATCCAGAGCGGTGCTCTGGTCGGCGCTGAAACCGAGCACCTGGACATCATCAACCTGGACGTGCCGAAGGCCGTTCCGGGCGTCGATACCGAGCTGCTCAACCCACGCGCTACCTGGGCTGACAAAGCGGCCTACGACGAGGCCGCTCAAGGCCTGGCCAAGCTGTTCATCGAAAACTTCAAGAAGTTCGAAGTTTCCGACGCCATCAAGGCTGCTGGCCCACAGCTGTAAACTGACGCCGGTCGTAACGAGAAAGCCGCCCCTTGGGGCGGCTTTTTTGTTTTCGGCTGCCTGTGCCGTCCTCTTCGCGGCTAAAGCCGCTCCTACAGATCACCGCTGTCCCTGTGGGAGCGGCTTTAGCCGCGAAAGGGCCTGCCCAAACGACACGTCTCTGGAATTTCTGTTTCACTGTCTGCATCCACTTCCAAGACACGGGACTAAAAGATGAGCGAATCTCCCCACCGCACGGCCTTCTCCCACTTCCACCCGATCCTCACCCGCCCCCAGGACAACGACGTCAACGGCCACATCGCTGGCGCCACCGTGCATGGCTTCTTCGAAACCGCTATCCAGGCCTTCCTCATGGAACAGGCGGATTTGGACCTGCGCGATGGCGAACTGGCGGCCTTCGTGGTGAGCTCGGCGGCAGACTTCTTCGCCTTGCCGGGCTTCCCGGATGTGCTGGAGGTGGGGCTGGGGGTGACACGGCTGGCAGGCAGTACGGTGGAGTACCGCCTGGCGCTTTACCGGCCAGGGGAGGCCGATGCGTGCGCTGCGGGGACGGTGGTGCAGGTGTTCATCGAGCGCGCCAGTGGCAGCCCAGTGCCACTGCCTGAGGCGTTGCAGGTGATCCTGACTGGACTGCAGCTCGATCCGCAGGCATGAAAAAGCCCTGCCGGTAAGGGCAGGGCTGTTTTTACCCGTGGGCTGAGCCTCGGGTATCAGTCGCGCCAGTGGCGCTTGTGCTTGCGGTGGCCGTAGTGGTGGCCACGGTCGTAGTGGCGACGGTCATCGTAGTCACGACGGTAGCGGCGGTCGTCATGGCGCTCGTCTTCATCGGCCTTGTTGCCCATGTAGTTACCCAGCGCACCACCGGCACCGCCACCTGCGGCCGCACCAATGTAGCTACCGGTGGTGCCGCCCACCGAGCGACCGACCACGTTACCGCCTGCAGCGCCCAGTGCGCCACCAATGGCAGCCTCACCACGCTGGCGCTTGTCGGCACCCAGGGCACCGCCCGCCGCGCCGCCCAGGCCTGCGCCAATGGCACCGCCAGTGCTACCACCGATGGAGTTGCCCACTACGGAGCCGAGTACCCCACCCAATGCGCCGCCAATGCCGGCCTCGGTATTGCCACCGGCCATGGCAACGCCGCTGAGCAAGCTGAAAGACAACAACAGAATCGAGGAGTACTTCTTCATCAAGAGAGCCTCAGAGGGATGACGAGGGCGAATTTGAGGCTATGAAGGGCGGCTGGCAACGAAAATCCGACGAGTAACACGAGTTGTACACAATTCTCTAAGTTGCTGTATTTGCACTGAAACTTTATAGATTTTCGCTTGTCAGAGCTTATTGTGACAAAGCCCTGGACCTCGCGGTTCAGGGCTTTTTTCGTTTTTGCCGGGGTACCTCTACTTACAGGATTCGGCCATCGTCGCGCGCTCGTTCCAGCTTGATGGCAACGAATTTGGATGTCGGCGTATGGCTGCCGTCGCCGATGCTTTCCAGCGGAATCAGCGGGTTCACTTCCGGATAGTACGCCGCTGCCTGCCCGGCAGGGATATCGAATGCCAGTAATGTGAAACCATGCACGCGGCGCACATGTTCATCGCCCCACAACGAGACGATGTCGACCTTCTGGCCCGGCTGGAAGCCCAGGCGGATGATGTCGGCCTCGTTGGCGAACAGCACCTCGCGCTGGCCGCGCACACCGCGGTAGCGGTCATCCAAACCATAGATGGTGGTGTTGTACTGATCGTGGGAGCGCATCGACTGCATGATCAGGTCTGGCAACTGGCCGCTGGCGCGCACGCGTTCGTCGATCAGGGTGTCGGGCAGCAGGTTGGCCTTGAAGTTGGCGCGGCCAGTGGTGGTTTTCCACTGGCGGCTGGCGGCGCTGTTACCCAGGTAGAAACCGCCCGGGTGGGCCAGGCGCTGGTTGAAGTCGGCAAACCCGGCAATGGTGTCGCCGATCAGGTCGCGGATGCGAGCGTAATCAGCCACCAGCCAGTGCCAGTCCACCGGTTGCTTGCCCAAGGTGGCGGCCGCGATACCAGCAACCACGGCAGGTTCCGAGCGCATCTGGGTCGACAGCGGCTTGAGCTGGCCATTGGAGGCATGGACCATGCTGAACGAGTCTTCCACGGTGACTGCCTGCGGCCCATCAGCCTGAAGGTCGATGTCGGTGCGGCCCAGGCACGGCAGGATCAGTGCCTGCTTGCCGTGGATCAGGTGGCTGCGGTTGAGTTTGGTACTGATATGCACGGTCAGTTCGCAGTTGCGCAGGGCCTGGGCGGTACGTTCGGTATCCGGGGTCGCCTGGGCGAAGTTGCCGCCAAGGCCGATGAAGACTTTCGCACGGCCTTCGAGCATGGCGTGGATCGCCTCGACGGTGTTGTGGCCGTTGTGCCGTGGCACCGGGAAGTTGAAGCGCTTTTCGATGGCATCGAGCAGGGCCACCGGCGGGCGCTCGTTGATGCCCATGGTGCGGTCGCCCTGAACGTTGCTGTGGCCACGTACCGGGCACAGGCCGGCACCCGGGGCGCCAATGTTGCCGCGCAGCATCTGCAGGTTGACGATTTCCTGGATGGTCGGCACCGAATGGCGGTGCTGGGTGATGCCCATCGCCCAGCACATGATCACCCGCTTGCCGCGGCAGTACATGCGTGCAGCCAGTTCGATGTCGGCCAGTGTCAGGCCGGATTGCTCCTGAATGTGTTCCCACGAGGTGGCGTCTACCGCTGCCAGGTAAGCCTCCACCCCATGGCCATGCTCGGCGATGAATACATGGTCGAACACCGCCGGCTCGCCCTTGGCCTGCGCTTCGCGCTCCCATTGCAGGACGAACTTGGCCATGCCGCGCAGCATTGCCATGTCGCCGCCCAGCGCCGGGCGGAAGAACGCCGTGTTGGTCGGGCGGTCACTGTTGGTCAGCATCTCCAGCGGGTTCTGCGGGTGCTGGAAACGCTCCAGGCCACGTTCCTTGAGCGGGTTGACGCAGACCACCTGGGCGCCACGTTTCACCGCGTCGCGCAGGGGGTCGAGCATGCGTGGGTGGTTGGTGCCGGGGTTTTGGCCCCAGACGAAGATCGCATCGGCGTGCTCGAAGTCGTCATACGTGACGGTGCCCTTGCCGACCCCCACGCTCTGGCCCAGGGCCACGCCGCTGGCTTCGTGGCACATGTTCGAGCAGTCGGGGAAGTTGTTGGTGCCGTAGGCGCGCACGAACAGCTGATACAGGTAGGCTGCTTCGTTGCTGGCACGGCCCGAGGTGTAGAACTCGGCCTGGTCAGGGCTGGCCAGCTTGTTCAGCTCACGGGCGATCAGGGCGTAGGCGGCCTCCCAGGCGATCGGCTGGTAGCGATCGCTTTGAGGGTCGTAGACCATCGGCTCGGTCAGGCGGCCCTGATACTCAAGCCAGTAGTCACTCTGCTGCAGCAATGCGCTGACGCTATAGCGAGCGAAGAACGCCGCATCGACGCGGCGTTTGGTGGCCTCCCAGTTGACCGCCTTGGCGCCGTTCTCGCAGAACTTGACCATGCCGCTCTCGGGCGAATCGCCCCAGGCGCAGCCAGGGCAGTCGAAGCCGCCGTTCTGGTTGGTCTTGAGCAAGGCGCGGATGTTCTTCAGCGCGTTGTCGCTGCCGACCCAGGCCTTGGCCACGCTGCGCAGCGCGCCCCAGCCGCCGGCGGGGCCGTGGTAGGGCTGGTAGCGAGGGGTGGAGGCTGGGGCGTTGTCCGGAAGTTGCTGGTACGAGGTCACGACTGTTACGACTCCGCCGCTGGGCTGTAGACCCGCGGTGCACTGTGTTTGGGCAGATGGATGAGGTTGAGGTTGTGCTTGCGCGCCCATTGCAGGGCAAGGCCGGTGGGCGCCGAAAGGCTGACCAGTGTCTGGATGCCGGCGCGCAGCACTTTCTGGATCAGCTCCAGGCTGCAGCGGCTGGTGACGATGGCCAGGCCGCCCTCGGTGCTGATGCCTTGGCGCAGCAGGGCGCCGATCAGCTTGTCGAGTGCGTTGTGCCGGCCGATATCTTCGCGGCCCATCAGCAATTCGCCTTGGGCGTTCATGAACAAGGCAGCGTGTACGGCACCGCAGTGCTGGCCCAGCGGGGTGAACGCATCGATACGCTCGCGCAGGCCCGCCAGCCATTGCGCCGGGGGCAGCGGTGCGCCAGGCAATGCGGTCAGTTCCGGCAGCGCCTGCTCTAGGGCTTCCACCCCGCACAGGCCGCAACCGCTGGTACCGGCCAACTGGCGGCGCTGGTTCTTCAGGTTCCAGAATGCACGGCTGGAGATCTCAAGGTCGGCATACATCGCCGAGCCGCTGCCGGAAAGTTTCAGGTCATAAATCTCGGCCGTGCCTTCGACGATGCCGCTGCCCACGCTGAAGCCGACCGCGAAGTCCTCCAGATCGGTGGGGCTGACCAGCATCACCGCCTGGTTAAGGCCGTTGTAGGCAATGGCCAGGGCGACTTCTTCGGCCAGCGGCGTGCAGGCGCGCTCGCCGTCGCTGAGCTGGACGTAGTCGTAAGTGTTGCTGGCGGCGGGCAAGGCCAGGGGCATGGAGGCCGCGCAGACCGGAGGTTTGCTTTGCATCGGAGGCTGACTACCGGCGGCTGTTTGATATCACCAAGCCTAGGCTTGTGGGCCGGTCGCGTCTAATCGCTAGGGTCTATGCCTTGATAGACCGCGTCGATTGGTCACAGTGGGGCGGGCGGGGCAATCCTGGCCTAGACTCCTTGCTCCGAGGTTAACGTCAACAAGGAGCACGTCATGAGCCTGTTCAGTTTCGTGAAGGAAGCCGGCGAGAAGTTGATCGACCTGCTGACTCCCGGCAACGCCAATGCCGAAGAGCAGCTGAAGAAACACGTGGAAAGTGTCGGCCTGGGCAACCCGAACATCTCGGCCACTGTAGAGGGTGACAAGGTCATTCTCAAGGGCGAGGTGGCCAGCCAGGAGGAGAAAGAGAAGATCATTCTTGCTGCAGGCAACATCGAAGGGGTGGCCAGCGTCGACGATCAGATCAAAGTGACCGGGCCGGTCGTGGCGGCGGCAAGGTTCGTTACCGTGAAGAAGGGTGACACGCTGTCGGCGATTGCGGTGGTCGCGTATGGCAAGGCCGATTACAACAAGATTTTCGAGGCCAACAAGCCGATGCTCAAGCACCCGGACAAGATCTATCCGGGGCAGGTGCTGCGTATTCCAGACTGATCTCTGCTGCCTGGTCCGGCCCAATCGCGGATAAATCCGCTCTTACAGGAGATTGCGAATCGCTGTAGGAGCGGATTTATCCGCGAAGGGCCCTCACAGGCCAACCAATAACGCCCGGTAATCCTCGACCGCCGCGAACTCCTCGGTATCGCGTGGCTGCGCCTTGCTGTCCGGCTGGCGCACCGCCAGCAGATACCCTACGCCAAACCGCCGCGCACTGCGCAGGATGGCCAGGGTGTCGTCGATGAACAGGCTGCGCTGGGGATCGAAGCCAATATCCGCCTGCAAGGCATCCCAGAACTGCGGGTTCTCTTTTGGAAAACCGTAATCGTGCGAACTGATCAGCCGCTCGAAATACGGTGCCAGTTCCACCCGCTCCAACTTCAGCGACAGTGAATCGCGGTGGGCATTGGTGATCATCACCACGCGCTTGCCCGCCTTGCGGATGGCCGCCAGGAAGGTATCGGCATCGGGCCGCAGGGCGATCAGGTCGGCGATTTCGCGCTTGAGGTCGCGAATCGGCAGTTTCAGCTCGCGGCTCCAGAAGTCCAGGCAATACCAGTTGAGGGTGCCGGCGTTGCGCTCGAACAGTGGCTGCAGCTCCAGTTCCGCCATGGCCCGGCTCACCCCGTGCAGCTCGGCGTAGCGCTGGGGCAGGTGGTCGAGCCAGAAACGGTTGTCGTAGTGCAGGTCGAGCAAGGTGCCGTCCATGTCCAGCAGGACGGTATCGATGGCGGACCAGGGAAGAACAGGCATGGGAAACTCTCGTTCAGTCGGCTAGCCACGGTATAGTAACGCGTTCACGCCAAGGAGCCGCCCCATGCGCCAGAAACCCACCGTCCTCAGCCGCGAAATCGTCGCCAGCAGCCGCCTGTTCCGGGTCGAGGCCGTGCAACTGCGCTTCAGCAATGGCAACGAACGCACCTATGAGCGCCTGGTTGGCCGTGGCAATGGCTACGGCGCGGTGATGATCGTGGCCATGCTCGACGCCGAGCACGCGGTGCTGGTGGAGGAATACTGCGGCGGCACCGACGAATACGAGCTGTCGTTGCCCAAAGGCCTGATCGAGCCGGGTGAAGACGTGCTGGCCGCCGCCGACCGTGAGCTCAAGGAAGAAGCCGGCTTTGGCGCTCGCCAGCTGGAGCACTTGACCGAGCTGTCGCTGTCACCTGGCTACATGAGCCAGAAGATCCAGGTGGTGCTGGCCAGCGACCTCTACGAGGAGCGCCTGGAGGGTGATGAGCCAGAGCCCATGCGGGTCGACAAGGTCAACTTGCGCGAGCTTGCGGCCTTGGCCATGCACCCACAGTTCAGCGAGGGGCGGGCGCTGGCGGCGCTGTACCTGGCCCGCGACCTGCTGATCCAGCGGGGGCTGCTCGAAGCATGAACGACCAACAACTGATGCACGAAGTGGTCAAGCTCGCGCAGCTGGCGGGCGAGGCCATCATGCCGTTCTGGCGGGCCGACGTGGCCGTGACCAACAAGGCCGATGATTCGCCGGTGACGGCCGCCGACCTGGCTGCACATCGGGTCATTGCCGATGGCTTGCTGGCGTTGGCGCCGCAGATTCCGGTGCTTTCCGAAGAAGACTGTAATATTCCGCTGGCCGAGCGCCAGGGCTGGAGCCGCTGGTGGCTGGTCGACCCGCTCGACGGCACCAAGGAATTCATCGCCGGCAGCGAGGAATTTACCGTCAACATCGCGCTGGTCGAGAACGGCGAAGTGGTGTTTGGCGTGGTTTCGATGCCGACCAACGGGCGCTGTTATTTCGGCGGCCGTGGCCTGGGTGCCTGGCGCTCCGAAGGGGCTGCTGAGGCAACGCCTGTTCACGTGCGTAATGCCCCGCCTGCCGGTGGCCGTTTCACCGTGGTGGCCAGCCGTCGTCATTCCAGCCCGCAGCAGGAAGCGCTGCTGGCTGGCCTGGGTGCTGCTGTGGGTGAACTGGAGCTGGCGAATATCGGCAGCTCGCTGAAGTTCTGCCTGCTGGCCGAAGGCAGCGCCGACTGCTACCCGCGCCTGGCGCCGACTTCGCAATGGGACACGGCGGCGGCGCAGGGTGTACTGGAAGGTGCCGGTGGCGAGGTGGTCGAGGTGGATGGCCAGCCGTTCCGCTACCCGGCGCGTGAATCGTTGCTCAATCCGTTCTTCCTGGCCTTGCCTGCAAACGCTGCCTGGCGCCAGGCATTCCTTGATTTGATCTGATCTGAAGCTCGCTCGCCCTTTGTGGGAGCGGGCTTGCCCGCGAACACCGGCGAAGCCGGTGCCATCCTCCGCGGTGCCTGCTTCGCGGGCAAGCCCGCTCCCACAGGGCAGGGGCGCGTCAGCTTTGTCAGCGATGAAGCACGTACTGCCCGCTGAAGGTGACGGCGGGTTCATCACTGCCGGCATTGCTGACCGTGGTCGCCAGCGTCAGCCGGGCCCGACCACGGCGCTGGTACATCGTCAGGAACCGCTCCCAGGTCTTTTCCTCCGGTGCAGCGCAGCGCGCCACCGCTGCGCCGGTTACCGGCAGCGGATAGCTGATCTGGCCTTCCTGGATGACGATATGCCCGTCATCGATGCCCAGTTCGCGCAGGCGCAGGTGTAGCCAGCCCCAACCCACCAGCACCGCGGCGCAGTACAGGCTGCCACCGAACATGGTGCTCTTGTGGTTGACGTTGGCTGCCAGCGGCAGTTGCAGGCGCAGGGTCTGGGCTTGCCAATCGATGACCTCCAGGCCCATTTCACGGGTCAGTGGAATGTCGCCGTGCAGCACGGACTGCAGGTATTGGCTATCGGAACTCATGGGCGATTTTCCTCGTGGTCGTCACTGCCGCTGCTACCGCCTTCGAAATGCAGGCCGTGCTTGCGCAGCTTGTCGTGCAGGGTCTTGCGCGGGATGCCGAGGGCTTCGGCGAGGCTGCGCATGGAGCTGTGGGGCTGGGCCAGTTCGGCAGTGATCAGTGAGCGTTCGAACTGTTCAACCTGCTCGCTGAGATTGCCCGGCAGGGTCGGCGCCGCGGTGGCAGCCGCCGCCGGTGCCTGGCCATCGAGGGCCAGTTCCAGGCCCAGGGCAAAGCGTTCGGCGGCGTTCTGCAGTTCGCGCACGTTGCCTGGCCAGTCATGGCGCAGCAGCATGGCCCGCTGGGCAGGTTGCAGGCTGTGGGGTGGCAGGCCATGGCGCTGGCTGGCGCCATCGGCGAAGTGCTGGAACAACACCAGGATGTCGTCGCCGCGTTCGCGCAAGGGCGGGATGCGCAGCGGCGCCACGTTCAGGCGGTAGTAGAGGTCGGCGCGGAAGCGGCCCTGATCGGCGGAGGTACGCAGGTCTTCTTTGGTGGCCGCGATGACGCGGATATCCAGCGGGATAAGCTGGTTGCCACCGAGGCGCTCGACCACCCGCTCCTGCAGCAGGCGCAGCAGCTTCACCTGCACGTCCAGGCTCATGCTCTCGATCTCGTCGAGGAACAGCGTGCCGCCGTTGGCGAACTCGAACTTGCCGATACGGCGCTTTTGCGCACCGGTGAAGGCACCTGGTTCGTGACCGAACAGCTCGCTTTCGACCACCGACTCGGCCAGTGCGCCGGCATTGATGGCCACGAACGGGCCTGCGCGGCGGCTGGACAGGTCGTGCAGGGCGCGGGCGACCACCTCTTTGCCGGCACCGGTTTCACCAAGGATCAGGACGTCGGCGCGGGTGCCCGCCAGGGCGCCGATCTGCTCACGCAGGCGCTGCATCGACGAGGAGTGGCCGACCAGCCGGGTGGCCAGTTGCTGGCGGTCACTCAGGGCCAGGCGCAGGCTGCGGTTGTCCAGTACCAGGCGGCGCAAGGCCAGAGCCCGGCGCACGCTGTCGAGCAGGGCGTCGCTGGCAAAGGGCTTCTCCAGGAAATCGTAAGCGCCCGCGCGCATGGCCTGCACCGCCAGCGGTACATCGCCGTGGCCGGTGATCAGCAGCACCGGCAGTTCACTGTCGCGGCCGTGCAACTGCTCCAGCAGCTGCAGGCCGTCGATGCCTGGCATGCGGATATCGCTGACCACCACGCCCGGCCAATCGGGCTCGATGCGCTCGGCCAGGCCTTGGGCGTCAGCCAGGGCGACCACCTTGAGCCCGGCCAGGTCGAGGGTCTGGCTCAGGGCCTGGCGCAGGTGTGGGTCGTCATCGACCAGGATCACCTGGGCCTGGCTGTCGATGTAAGGCTCGGTCGTCATGCCGAGGGGTCCTCCGAAGTGGGCAAGGTAGCGCCGGGTGCGGCCACGCGCAGTTGCAGGGTGAGCAGGGCGCCACCTTCGGGGTGGTTGGCCAGCAGCAGTTCACCGCCCAGGGCGCGCATCAGGCTTTCGCAGATGGCCAACCCCAGGCCCAGGCCTTGGGTCCGGGTCTTGGTGGTGAAGAACGGCTCCTTGGCGTGCTCCATGGCCTGGCGGCTGAAGCCCGGGCCGTTGTCACGAATGTACAGGTAGACGTAGTCATCGCGCTGTTCGGCACTCAGCCACAGGCGCCGAGGGTTGGCCTTTTCGGTCAGGGCGTCGAGGGCGTTGGCCAGCAGGTTGCCGAGCACCTGGCGCAGGCGGGTTTCGCCGGCCTGCACCCACAGCGTGGCCTCGGGCAGGTCGCGGATCAGCTCCACGGCCATGGCCCGGCGGCGCTTGGCCAGCAGGGCCAGGGCGTCATCCAGTGCCGGTTGCAGGGCAACGCTTTCCGGCGCGTGGCGGTCGCGGCGGGCGAAGGCGCGCAGGTGGGCGATGATCGAGGCCATGCGCCCGGTCAGTTCGCCGATCAGCTTGAGGTTGCCGCGGGCGTCCTCGGTGCGCTGGTGGTCGAGCAGGATTTCGGCGTTTTCCGCGTAGCTGCGAATCGCCGCCAGGGGTTGGTTGAGCTCGTGGCTGATGCTCGCCGACATGGTGCCGAGTACCGACAGCTTGCCGGCCTGGACCAGTTCGTCCTGGGCGCGCACCAGCTCCTGCTGAGCGTTCTCGCGCTCCAGTACGGCGCTTTTCAGCCGGGTGTTGAGGCCTTCGAGGGCGGCGGTCCGCTCGGCCACGCGAGATTCCAGCTCTTGACGGCCGCGAGCTTCGAAGTCGATGCGGTCGATGTAATGGCGCCGCCGCTGCATCACCAGGCCAGCGAACAGTATCAGCACCAGCAGTGCGCCGGCGCCGATGGCCATTACCGTCTGCACCGAGCGGTCGACCAGCAGGCGGGGGGCGAGGATGCTTACCTGCCAGCCGGTTTCCTTGATGTCGCGGGTCTGGGTGAGCCAGGCGTCCTGGTTGAGCACCAGGGGCTGAGGGGCCTGGGTCGGGTAGGGCTGGATGGCGATGATCGCCTGGCGCTCGGCTTCGGTCAGCGCGCGGGTGGCGCGAAAACGCCAGTCGGGGCGTGAGGTGAGGATCACCACGCCATTGTGGTCGGTCAGCAGCAGTTGCTCGGGGGTACGGCCCCAAAGGGTTTCGGTGTGGTCCAGGTCGACCTTGACCACCAGCACGCCAACGATGCGCTCGCGGTCGCGCACGGCGGCGGCGAAGAAGTAGCCGCGCTTGGCCGAGGTGGTGCCCTGGCCGAAGAAGCGCCCCAGGTGCCCGGCCATCGCTTCGTTGAAATACGGGCGGAAGGAGAAATTGCGGCCGACGAAGCTGTCCTGCTTGTCCCAGTTGGAGGCAGCCAAGGTATTGCCGCTGATGTCCATCAGGTACATCACTTCAGCGCCCGTCTGGTGGACGATGTCCTTGAGCAGGCGGTTGGCGTTGGTCACCGCCTCGAGGCGGAACGGATCGGCCAGCACGCCGCGCAGCGCCGGCAGGTCGCCGAGGATCTGCGGCAAGGTTTCGTAGCGGTGCAGGGTGCCCAGCAGGTTGGCGACGTACAGGTCGAGGGTCTGGCGGTTCTGCGAGGCCAACTCGTCCTGGTAGTAGCGCTCGGCCAGATGGTGCAGTGGCCACAGCAGGGGTGTCAGGCACAGGGCCAACAGGGCCAGGCTGCGCCAGCGGGGACGGCGAGGGGGCGTGGGTTTTGCAATCATCGCGTAAATGCGCCAGATGGGTCTGGCGCAATTATGCGCTACTTGAGGCAGTCGATCAGCGCTTGCTGCCAGTGCGGCAGGTGTACGTCCCACTCACGGGCCAGGCGCGAGCAGTCCAGGCGTGAGTTGGCCGGGCGACGCGCCGGGGTCGGGTACTCGCTGGAAGGAATCGGCAGCAGCTCGGCGCAGGGCAGGCCGCGCGCCTTGAGCTGTTCGCCAATAGCCTGGGCGAAGCCGAACCAGGACGTTTCGCCCTGGGCGGCCAGGTGGTAGGTGCCCCAGGCGCCGCGCTGCCCGGCTTGCCAGCGCTCGATCAGTTCGCGGGTGGCGATGGCGATGGTCGTGGCCCAGGTGGGCGCGCCGATCTGGTCGTTGACCACGCGCAGCTGCGGTTTTTCCTGCAGCAGGCGTTGCATGGTCAGCAGGAAGTTGCGCCCGTACAGCGAATAGACCCAGCTGGTACGCAGAATCAGGTGCTCGCCATCCACGGCGGCTATGGCCTGCTCCCCGGCCAGTTTGCTGCGGCCGTAGACACCCAGTGGGTTGGGGTGGTCGAGCTCGGTGTAGGGCAAGGCCTTTTCACCATCGAAGACATAGTCGGTGGAGTAGTGAATCAGCGGCGCCCCCAGGCGCACCGCCTCTTCGGCCAGAACCCGCGGGCCTTCTGCGTTGATCGCGAAGGCCAGGTCAGGTTCGCTTTCGGCCTGGTCCACCGCAGTGTGGGCGGCAGCGTTGATGATCAGCTGCGGGGCCAGGCGCCGTAGCGGCTCGCGCAGCGCCTCGGCGCAAGCCAGGTTCAGTTGATCGCGACCAAGCACATGTACTTCGCCGAGCCCGCTCAACTGCGCCTGGAGTGCCTGGGCGACTTGGCCATTGTGGCCACAGACGAGGATTTTCATGGGAACAGGTCCGCGTCTTTCAACAGCACGGCCGCTTGGTCCTTGGCCGACAGGGTCGGGTTCTCGACGCCCCAGTCGATGGCCAGGTCAGGGTCGTCCCAGCGGATCGAGCGCTCCGCGGCAGGGTTGTAGTAGTCGGTGGTCTTGTACAGGAAGTCGGCCGATTCGCTTAGCACCAGGAAGCCGTGGGCGAACCCGGGCGGGATCCAGAACTGCAGGTGGTCAGTGGCGGTCAGGCGCCGGGCCACCCAGCGTCCGAAGTAAGGCGAACTGCGGCGGATGTCCACCGCCACGTCCAGCACTTCGCCCTGCACCACGCGCACCAGTTTCCCCTGAGGGTTGTCGATCTGGTAGTGCAGGCCGCGCAGCACGCCGCGCTGTGAGCGCGAATGGTTGTCCTGGACAAAGTGGCCGTCGAACCCGGTCTGTTTCTTGAATTCGCGGGCATTGAAGCTTTCGAAGAAGAAGCCACGGCTGTCGCCGAAGACCTTCGGTTCGATGATGACTACGTCGGGTATCTCGGTCGCTATGATGTTCATGGAGATTCTTCGGTCAGTGTGCTGATGGTCCGACCTTGAAAGGTCCGCTCTAAGTCCGCCGCCTTGGCCAACTGAGCCTAGATCGGCTGGCGGTGAGCCAGCACGAGCCCACCTGTTGATTTCATCTTCGCACCGGGTTATCGGCCACAAGCACGGTTTCCCAAGGTTGAAGATGAAACAGGTTTCATCTTGAGGCTTTTTGGCACCCTGATGCAGCTTGCGCCAAGCGATTATATCGAACGTCGAGGGTGGATTGACCTTGCTTGACCGCTTGTCGATCTATATCGATAAAAATTAGAGTTTTGTAGAGGCTCTATTGTTAAAAAGGCTTCTAAAGTCGATATCTATCGGTTATAAATTAGCCAATCGCGACGGGCATCACGCACCGCCGGAACTGTCACATTCACTTGCTATCCATCGACCATCGGCCTAGTGCCTTTGCAGAGGTTACCCATGAAGACCCTCAACTCCACCCCCCGTGCCGACGGTTTCCACATGCCCGCCGAATGGGCCCCGCAAAGCCAGGTCTGGATGGTCTGGCCAGAGCGTTCGGACAACTGGCGCCTTGGCGGTAAGCCGGCCCAGGCAGCGCATGTCACCCTGGCCAAGGCCATCGCCCGCTTCGAGCCGGTGACCGTAGCCGTTTCCGCCGGCCAGTACGAAAACGCCCGTCGCCAGCTCGACCTGCCGAACATTCGTGTGGTTGAAATCAGCAACGACGATGCCTGGGTGCGCGACACCGGCCCGACCTTCGTGATCAACGACCACGGTGAAGTGCGTGGCGTGGACTGGGGCTTCAACGCCTGGGGCGGTTTCGACGGTGGCCTGTATGCACCCTGGAATCGGGATGAGGAACTGGCGGCCAAGGTGCTGGAAATGGAGCGCTGCCAGCGCTACCACACCGAAGGTTTTGTGCTTGAAGGCGGTTCGATCCACGTCGATGGCGAAGGCACCCTGATCACTACCGAAGAGTGCCTGCTCAACCGCAACCGCAACCCACACCTGAACCGCGAGCAGATCGAAGAGATCCTGCGCGAGCAGTTGGCGGTGGAAACCATCGTCTGGTTGCCCGATGGCCTGTACAACGACGAAACCGACGGCCACGTCGACAACTTCTGCTGTTACGTCAGCCCGGGCGAAGTGTTACTGGCCTGGACCGATGATTCCAACGACCCCAACTACGCCCGTTGCCACGCCGCCTACGAGGTGCTGAAAAACACCCGTGATGCCAAAGGCCGCCAGTTTGTGGTGCACAAGATGCCGATCCCCGGCCCGTTGTTCGCCACTGAAGAAGAATGCGCCGGTGTCGATCAGGTGGCCGGCAGCCAGGAGCGCGACCCGTCGGTGCGCCTGGCCGGTTCCTATGTGAACTTCCTGATCGTCAATGGCGGCATCATCGCACCGAGCTTCGATGACCCGGCAGATGCGCAGGCCAGAGCGATTCTGGCTAAAGTCTTCCCGGACCACGAAGTGGTGATGATCCCGGGTCGTGAACTGCTGCTTGGCGGTGGCAACATCCATTGCCTGACCCAGCAGCAGCCGGCACCGGTCAAGCGCTGATACCTGCCCCATGAAGAAGCCCGTCAGATGACGGGCTTTTTTTTGCTCCGACGACATCCGGAAGCCTGGATGGCATACGTTTTGTATTGTTTTCAGCGAGTTACCCAAGCAGGCCGGGCTCTCCGTACTGTAACAATCACGACGTAAATTAGCCGCTCACGGGCCCAGGGAGTACGTGTGGACATGAACGCAGCAAGTGAGACGGCTTTGCGCCCATCGGCAGTCAATCATCATTCGCTCAAGGTTCTGGCGCAGTGGTTGAAACACCATGGAGGCAAACGGGTCAGGACGACCGACCCACGACGTCTGCTTGACGGCCGCTATCCTCAAGGGCTGATCAGCGATGCTGAGCTGGATGCGCTGCTGGGGGTCTGGCACTGACCAGGGCAGGAGCCCACCCCATGAAAACGCCACCGCAAATGCGGTGGCGTTTTCGTTTGTGCACGGAGCCAAAAGCTGATCAGAAACTGTAGGTACCGGTCACCACCAGGCTGCGCGGGTCGCCGACCTGGATCTGCGCGGCGCTGGTCGCCGAGCTGTAGTAGGTCTTGTCGGTGATGTTGCTCAGCGCTGCCCGCACATCCCAGTCATGGGTACGGAACCCCGCCAGCGCATCCCAACGGCCATAGCCTGGCAATACCGTGGTGTTCTGGTTGTCGGCATAGCGTTCGCCAACCAGCGTCAGCCCAGTCTCGGCATACCAGCCCAGTTCGGGTTTCCAGGTCACGAACAGGCTGGCGTTGCGTTTTGCCACATCGTTGATGCGATTGCCTTCCTGGCCGTTGTTGTCCTTGACGATGGTGGCGTCCTGCAAGCCAATGCCGCCGCGTACGTACCAGTTGCCGACGACATTGCCGGTGGCCGTCAGTTCGATGCCGCGTGAGCGCTGCAGGCCGCTGAGCAGGGTGATCTCCGGGTTGTTCGGGTCGCGTGTACGGCGGTTGTAGAGTTCCAGTTCATAAATGGCGAGGGTGGTGCTCAGGCGTTCGTCCAGCCAGTCGCTCTTCAGCCCGATCTCTTTCTGGCGGGTCAGCTCGGGGCGGGTGTCGTTGGTGTTGCCCGGTGCGCCGGGGGTAATGCCGATCAGACCACCGCCGACGGGCGAGAATGTCTTGCTCCACGAGGCATAGAAGGCGTGATCACGCCACGGTGTGTAAACCACGCCCAGCCGCGGGCTGGTGGTATTGCTGTCTTGCTTCTCGGACAGGTTGCGGACCTTGTTGGTGGTCTGCACCTCGAACTGGTCGAAACGCACCCCGGCCAGCAATTGCCATTGGTCATTCAGGCGGATCTGGTCTTGCAGGTAGAGCCCGCGGCTGTCGACCACGGTGTGGTTGTCGCTCGACACCACCATACGGCCAGTGTGCTGCAGGCTGCGGTCGGGGTGGTATACATCGAGGCTGGGCACCGGGCTGCCACCGGCCGAGACCGGTGCGGCGGTATACAGCGTCGGGTCACGGCGCTGATTGCCGAACTCCAGCCCGATCAACAGTTTGTGCTCCAGGCCAAGGGTGGCGAAATCACCTTCGGCTTCCAGGTTGTTGAACAGGTTGCGGGTGGTCAGGTCTTGCTGCCAGCGCTGGCGGGTAACCGTCCTGGTTCTGGCGTTGTAGCCCGTCAGGTAGGTGTTGTCGAACTCGCTGTCGAGCTTGAACAGGCCCAGGGTGTGGCGCAGTTGCCAGGCATCGTTGAGCTGGTAGTTCAGGCGAGAACGCAACGACTGCGCACGGTCGTCGATGTAGTCGCGCTGGGTGTCGCCGTAGGTGGTGCTGCGGCCGACATCCGCCGGGCGCCCGTCGACACCGGGAATGCCACGGTCAGGCGTGCGGTTGTAGCGGCTGTATTCGTACTGCACCAGCCAGTTGAGGTCGGGTGAAAGCTGCCAGCTCATCGACGGCGCGAACAGCTGCCGGCTACCGTCGATGCCATCGCGGAAACTGTTGTTGTCCTGGTTGCCCATGTTCAGGCGCAGGCTGATGTTGTCGGTCGGGTCGGTACTGAGGTCGGCGTACAGGCTGCGCAGGTCTTCACTGCCACCCTGGGCTTCGATCGACGAGCGCCGCCCTTGCTCCGGTGCCTTGCTCACCCGGTTGACGATGCCGCCCTGGCTGCCACGGCCATACAGCACGGCTGCCGGCCCTTTGAGTACTTCGACCCGCTCGATGTTATGCAGGTCGCGAATGTACTGGCTGTCGTCGCGGATGCCGTCCAGATAAAAGTCGTTGCTGGCCTCGAAGCCACGAATACGTACGCTGTCAAAGCGCGTATCGGCACCGCTGCTGACGTTGGGAATGCCTTCCAGCGCCTTACCCAGTGTATTGCTGCCGTAGTCCAGTACGTTGGCTGTCTTCACTGTGTCGATGGCTTGCGGCACATAGCGCACCGGCGTTGACGTACGGGTCGCGGTGCTGACCTCTTTGACCTGTGGGTTGTCTTCTTCGCGCTCGCTTTCTGCAGTTACCGAAAGCTCGGGAAGTGTGGTGCTGGTGGCGCTGGCCAGGCTGGCGCTGATCAACAGTGACAGGCCAAGGCCAAGTGAGGGCAGGCGGTTGGGGGCAAGCATCAGAACATCCGGGCAGGGGTAAATGAAAAATAGGCGCGAATGGTAATGCTTGTTATTTACGGCTGCCTGGGTATTTGTAAAGGCTTGTCTTTACATATGTATCAGTTTGTAAATTACGCTTTCCCTCGCGTCGAATCCGAACATCCTCACAGAAGAAAAAATGCCTGCCGATTGCGTTTAGCGATGTGAGAAAGCACCAGCTACGGCCGTTAAATTGGTTATATCAACCTGCAATTCACGAGTTTTTGACATTTGTAATCGCACACAGCTAGGATTCGGCCAACGCTTGCTGGCCACCCATGGCCATGCTGCTGCGAAAGGCCCGCCACACGATGATCGGCGGGCTTTTCAGTTCGGATCCGCATAGCGTCGAACCTACGAAGGGGCGTTGGTTCCTGGCGTAATTGTGCAAAGCGTTTTTGATTTAGAAATAAGGAAAACAACATGTTGAAAACCAGGATCAGCCTGGTCGCCCTGGCGATGATCGCCGCGACCCAGGCTCAGGCCAACGATCAGGCCGACAGCAAGGGCTTCGTCGAGGACAGCCACGCCAACGTCCTTCTGCGCAACGCATACATCAACCGTGACAAGAAGCACGGTACCGATGACCAGATCGAATGGGGCCAGGCAGCCATTGCCAACTTCTCCTCTGGCTTCACCCAGGGCACCGTCGGTGTCGGCGTCGATGCATTCGGCCTGTACGCCGTGCGTCTGGACGGCGGCAAAGGCCACAACGGTGGCGCCGGTGTCGACTTCTTCAAGCCGCACAACACCGTGAATGCCGATGGCAACGCCAGCGGCCCGCACGACCTGGCCCGTGCCGGCGCGGCCGTGAAGTTCCGCATCTCCAACACTGTGCTCAAGTACGGTGACCAGATGCCGGCACTGCCAGTGCTGCAATACGACGATGCCCGCCTGCTGCCAGAAAGCTTCACCGGCACCCTGATCACCTCCAAGGAGATCGCGGGCCTGGAGCTGAACGCTGGCCGTTTCACCCAGGAAGCTCGCAAGAGCGCCGAGCGTCGTGACGGTGGCGGCCTGAAGTCGATCAACGTCTTCGGCGGCAGCTACAAGTTCACCGACAACTTCACCGCTTCGCTGTACACCGCAGATAACGAAGACGTGATGAAGAAGCACTACCTGGGCCTGAACTACGTCTTCCCGATCGCCAGCGACCAGTCCCTGACCCTGGACTTCAACGGCTACAAATCGGACATCGACCACAAGTACGTGCAGGAAGCCGGCCTGAACGGCGACTCCAACACCATCTGGAGCCTCGCTGCGA
This sequence comes from Pseudomonas sp. NBRC 111123, assembly GCF_001320205.1. Lineage (NCBI taxonomy): Bacteria > Pseudomonadati > Pseudomonadota > Gammaproteobacteria > Pseudomonadales > Pseudomonadaceae > Pseudomonas > Pseudomonas sp. NBRC 111123. Next base: position 35,286 of record NZ_BCAZ01000039.1, on the reverse strand, counting down.
CCTACGCCTACGGCGCCCACTCGTTCACCCTCGCGCACCAGCGCAGCACTGGCAGCACCGGCTACAACTACGGCTGGTACCAGAATGAAGGCGGCGTGGGTGACGGTGGTTCGACCATCTACTTGGCCAACTCCTACTGGTCCGACTTCAACGCCGAAGACGAGCGCTCCTGGCAGCTGGGCTACGGCCTGGACTTCGGTGCCTACGGCATCCCGGGCCTGACCTACAAGCTGGCCTACGTGGTGGGTGACAACATCAACACCCGCAACGTCAAGAACCCGCAGGGCTTCGGCGAAGGTAAAGAGCGCGAGATCTTCAACCAGATCCGCTACGTCGTTCAGGACGGCCCGGCCAAGGACCTGTCGATCAAGCTGCGCAGCTCGTTCGTTCGCACCAACAACGCTGTACAGCAGAACGGCTACAACGACGACGGCAACGAAGTCCGCGTATTCGTCGAGTACCCGATCAGCATCTTCTGATCCTGACCGAGCGTCTCGAGCAGCCCCGGCCTAGGCCGGGGCTGTTTCTTTACGGCGCACGCTGGCCGCTGCCGGCGTAGCCGGTACTTCTCCCGTCTCCGGCGCAAAGCTGTCACTGCGCGCCATCCGCCACATCCGCGCATAGAACTCGCTTTCGATCGAGCCACTGAGCAATTCGCCGGGCTTGAGGAATTGGTGCAGGTCGGAAAACAGGCTGATCTCGCTGGTGCTGATACGCCGCGCCAGGTGTTTGGGCTTGAGTTCCGAGGGGTGCTCCAGCCCCGCTGCGGCGAGCATCTCGGCCAAGGCATGCAGCGTGTTGCGATGGAAGCTGGCTACCCGCTCGGCTTTATCGGGTACGACCAATGCGCGCTGGCGCAACGGGTCTTGCGTGGCGACGCCGGTCGGGCATTTGTTGGTGTGGCAGCTCTGCGACTGGATGCAGCCGATGGCGAACATGAAGCCACGCGCCGAGTTGACCCAGTCGGCGCCGATGGCCAATACGCTGGCAATATCGAACGCACTGACGATCTTGCCCGCTGCGCCGATGCGGATGCTCGAACGCAGGTTCAGGCCAACCAGGGTGTTGTGCACGAACATCAGGCCTTCGCGCATTGGCACGCCCATGTTGTCGCTGAACTCCCGAGGTGCCGCGCCGGTGCCGCCTTCCTTGCCGTCGACGACGATGAAGTCCGGGGTAATGCCGGTGGCCAGCATGGCCTTGGCGATGCCCATGAACTCCCACGGGTGGCCCAGGCAGAACTTGAAACCCACCGGCTTGCCGCCCGACAGTTCGCGCAGGCTGGCAATGAAGTGCAGCAACTCCACCGGGGTGCGGAACGCACTGTGCGCGGCGGGTGAGATACAGTCTTCGCCAACGCGCACGCCACGGGTGGCGGCGATTTCCGGGCTGACCTTGTGTGCCGGCAGAATGCCGCCGTGGCCGGGTTTGGCGCCCTGGCTGAGCTTGAGTTCGATCATCTTCACCTGCGGGCTGCGTGCCTGCTCGGCGAAGCGTTGCGCGTCGAAGCGGCCGTCTTCGGTGCGGCAACCGAAGTAGCCGCTGCCGATTTCCCAGATCAGGTCACCGCCGTGCTCGCGGTGGTATGGGCTGATGCTGCCCTCGCCCGTGTCATGGGCGAAACGGCCAAGGCGTGCGCCCTGGTTGAGCGCGGCAATCGCATTGGCACTGAGCGCGCCGAAGCTCATGGCCGAGATGTTGAAGATCGAAGCGGAGTAGGGCAGGCGGCATTGCGGCCCGCCAATGGCGATGCGGAACGAGGCCGGGTCGGGTGTGGCGACCGGCAGCATCGAGTGGCTGATGAACTCGAAGCCAGGCTTGTAGGCGTCGTTGAGCGTGCCGAAGGCTTTCTCGGCACTCTCGTTCTTGGCCCGGGCATACACCAGCGAGCGCTGCGAGCGGGAGAACGGAAGCTTGTCGTCATCGCCTTCGATCAGGTATTGGCGGATCTCTGGGCGGATGGTCTCGATCAGGTAGCGGATATTGCCCAGGATCGGGTAGTTGCGCCGCACCGCGTGGTGGCTTTGGCGCAGGTCGTTGAGGCCGACGAGGCTGAGCAGGGTGGTGACCACCGTCAGCGGCCAGAGCCAACTGTGCTGGGCAAGGAACGGGATGCTGGCGAAGGTGAACAGCAGGCACAGGGCCAGGCAGGCATAACGGCTGGGGAGCGAATCTTTCATGGGTCCATCGCAGGCTGGATGACGCGGCCTAGGATAGGCAAACCGCAGGTTCGGAAAACCAGGGGTTTTGGTAAAAGACTATTACCTGAGCGAGGGGGCTGGCTCACCTGGGCAGCAATACACTCACGCGCAAACCGCCGCCCTCGCGGTTTTGCAGCAGCAGTTCGCCGCCATGGCTGCTTGCGATGCGCTGGGCAATGCTCAGCCCCAGGCCATAACCACCGGATGCCTGGTTGCGCGAACCCTCGCCACGCACGAACGGGTCGGTGAGGGTGGCCAACAGGCCAGGGGCAATGCCAGGGCCGCGGTCGTCGACGTGGATGTACACGCCGGTGATGGCGGTTTCCAGCGTCACCGATACTTGGCTGGCATAACGCAGGGCATTGACCACCAGATTCTGCAGGCAGCGTTGCAGCAATAGGGCATCGACCCGCAGGCTGCCGCCCTTGCCATGTACAGGCAAGGGTTCCGCGCTGCTGGCAAGGTCGGCGCACAGCCGCGCCACCAGGCGGTCGAGGTCGACTTGCTGGAGGTTCTGCTGCTCGCCGGCGCGCAGGTAGTCGAGCACCTGGCCGATCATGTCGTCCATCTGGGTGATGTTCTGCCGCAGGCGTTCGCGCTGCTCGTCGTCTGGCAGCCGCTCCAGGCGCAGGCGCATGCGCGTCAGCGGGGTACGCAGGTCGTGGGACACGGCTGCCAGGAAGTAGGCCTTGTCGTTGACCATGGCAATCAGGCGCTGCTGCATGGCGTTGAAGGCCAGTGCGGCCTGGCGCACCTCTTCTGGGCCGTCCAGGGCCAGCGCCGGCTGCTCCAGGTTGCTGCCCAGTCCGCGAGCCGCGTCGGCCAGGCGCCGCAGTGGGCGCAAGCACAGGCGCACAGCGATCAGGCAAACCAGCAGCACGGCGACGATGCGCAGCGCGTAGACCCGCAGCAGGTAGTCGCTGATCAGCACCCACGCGGACTCACCACTCCAGCCCTGCAGCTCCTGGCCGTCGATGCTCAGCCAGTGGCCATCGGCCAACGGTACGGCGAACTGGATGTGCGCCTGGGCGGTGCGCAGGCCGAACAGGCTGCGCCAGACGATCGGCTGGCCCAGTTCATCAGTCAGTTGCACCTTCAGCAGGCGCACTTTCTGGGCGTGGCCCAGTTCGTAGTTGAGCGCCTGTTGCAGCAACAGCTCGACGCGCCGGTGCCCGCGTCGCTGATGCTCCGGTTGCGCGGGTTCGCTCTCGGTGCAACGCAGTTGATAGTGTGCGGGCACCTGCCGGTGCTCTGTGTGGCAATCGGCCTGGGCTATCAGCGGGGCGCTGCGCGCGGCCATGACCCGGACGGGGGCCTCGAGCACCTGGGCGAACCGCACATCGAACCAGATGCTGCTCGACATCAACTGGATCACCAGCGTGCCGCTGACCATGATCAGCAGCAGCTGACCAAACAACGTGCGCGGCCACAGGCGACGGAGCCAACGCATTTCAGCAGTCGGCCTCGGCGCGGGCGATGCTCAGCAAATAGCCCTCGTTGCGGATGGTCAGGATCTGGATATTGCCGGTTGGCGCGCGGCGCAGTTGCTGGCGCAGGCGGCTGATGCACATGTCTACCGAGCGATCGTCGGGGTGGTGGTCGCGGCCAAACGCACTGCGAGTCAGCTGATCACGCGAGACCACGCGGTTGTTGGCCTCCAGCAGTTCACGCAGCACCCGGTAATCGGAGCGCGGCAGGGTGAGGGTTGCGCCGTCCGGGCGGGTCAGCAGGCGCTTGACGTGGTCGAGGCTGAAGCCGGCGAAGCGCTGGGCTTCGGCGGTGGGCGCTTCGACGGGGGTATCCAGGCGTTGCGGGCGGCGCAGAACCGCCTTGATGCGGGCGATCAGCTCACGCGGTTCAAAGGGCTTGGCCAGGTAGTCATCAGCGCCCACTTCCAGGCCAATGATGCGATCCAGCGTGCTGCCCTTTGCCGACAGCATGATCACTGCCAGGCCCGGCGTCCCCTGCAACTGGCGGCACAGGCTCAAGCCGTCTTCGCCAGGCAGCATCAGGTCGAGCACCACCAGGTCGACCTTGCTCTCGGCCAAGTGCTGGCGCATGCCCTCACCGTCGGCGGCCGCCAGAACGGTATAGCCGGCATCGGTCAGGTAATCGCAGAGAAGTTCGCGGATCTCGTCGTCATCGTCGACAACCAGCAAGGTTGTGCTCATCGGGAAAAACACCTGTGCGGGGAGGGCGGGCAGCGCTCGTTACGTTCAATTACATCCCCGTACAAGCCGGGTATGGAGCCCAAGGGGCGGATGCCTAGAATCGTAACAAAAAATCATCTGCGAATACGAAGCCTTCCCAAATGAATCATAAGAGCGCCATGAACAACTTCAGTTCTGTTGTCCGGGGCGGCAGCCGCCTGCACCCGCTTGCCTTCTTTGTTGCCGTCGCCATCAGTGGCAGCGCCTTGGCTGCCGAAAGCCAGCCTTTGGAGCTGGATGCCACGCAGATCGAAGACAGTGCGCTTGTGTCCGCAGATGAAACCGGCCAGCTCGGCTACACGGTGGAAAGCACCCGCAGCTCCACGGGCCTGAAGCTGACCCCACGGCAAACACCGCAATCGGTCACCACCATCACCCGCCAGCAGCTGGATGACCGCGACGTGCACTCCATCGAGCAAGCCCTGGACACCACGCCAGGTGTAAGCACCACCAAGTCCGAAGTGGGCGGGCGCACTGACTTCCGTGCCCGGGGCTACTCGATCAGCAACTGGAAGGTCGATGGCCTGCAGTTCCAGGGGGGCTCCGACTTCAGCGGCGGCGGCAACGCGCTGAACATGGACCTGTACGAGCGCATCGACATCGTCCGCGGCGCCAACGGCCTGCTTGGCGGCACCGGCGACCCGTCAGCCACCGTCAACCTGATCCGCAAGGCACCTACCAAAACATTTGGCGGCAGCGCCTACGCCACCTACGGCAGCTGGGACAAGCGCCGCCTGGGCGCCGACCTCAACCTGCCGCTGTCCGAAGACGGCCGCTTGCGTTCGCGGTTCGTGATGACACAGGGCGACGCCAACTCGTTCCGCGACAACCAGTCGGAGCGCTCGCGCGCGGCGCTGGCCAACTTCGAGTTCGACCTCGACGACGCCACTACCCTGGGTGCCGGTTACCAGTATGAATACAACAAGGTGGTCGGTGGCGGCTGGGGTGCCAACATCCCGATCTGGTTCAAGGACGGCAGCAAGACCGACCTGCCACGCAGCACCAACGTGGTGCCAAGCTGGAGCTTTGGCGAGTACACCACCCGCACCGCCTTTGGCTCGTTGCAGCACCGCTTCGACAACGACTGGACCCTGGACCTGAAAGCAGCCCAAAGCACTGCCGAAGTGCTTAACCACCGTGGCCTGGCCAAGGTCAACTCGGCTGGCCGGGGCAGCTACGGCGGCTACTGGGACCAGGATGGCAGCGGCGCAGTGCTCAACGGCCTGCACAGCTCCAGCGACACCACCCAGCAGTCCGCGCAGATCGATCTGTCCGGCCCGTTCCAGCTGTTCGGCCGCACCCATCAGGCGATGGTCGGCTACAACGACAGCCGCACCGTGGCCTGGTCGCCGGAATACAGCTGCACCATGGTCAGCGACGACCGCGTCAGCGCGCCCTCGGTGGGCTGCCAGTTCCGCGCCAACAACGGCTTCCCGCTCACCGACTGGCACAATGGCGTGGACAGCGACTACGCCATGATCGCCTCGCGCACCGGCCGCCACAGCAAGACCACCACCCGCCTGCAGGGCATGTATGCCGCTACCCGGCTAAGCATCACCGACCCGCTGTCGGTAATCGTCGGCGTGCGCACCACCGACTATTCGGCGACCACCAACAGCGTCGCCGGGGTGCGCAGCAACCAGCAGAACACCGGTATTGTCACCCCGTACCTGGGGGCCGTGTACGACCTCAACGACACCTACTCGCTGTACGCCAGCTACACCGATATCTTCAACCCGCAGACAGCCGAGACCGAGAGCGGCACCAAAGTCGAGCCGATTCGTGGCCAGAGCTACGAGACCGGTATCAAGGGTGAGTGGCTGGATGGCCGCCTGAACGCGTCGGCGGCGTACTTCCGCACCAAGCAGCAGAACAAGGCAGTGCTCGACGATGGCCTGACCACGCCAACCGGGGGTGACGCCTACAAGGCTGGCACCGGGCAGGAAACCGACGGTATCGACCTGGAAATTGCCGGTGCGCTGACGCCGAACTGGAACGTGTATGGCGGTTATACCTACCTGCACTTCCGCCGCGTCGACAGCGATGGGCGCAGCGACCCGTCGCACCTGTTCAAGGCTTCGACCACCTACCGCCTGTCTGGCCCGCTGGACCGCCTGACTGTTGGTGCAGGGGTGAAGGCCCAGACCAACATCCGCGCCATCTCAAGCCCGGCGGGGCAGCCGGTCAACGGTGTGAGTGCGGGGGCGACCGATGTGAACTGGTCCGGTTATGCGATCTGGAATGCCATGGCCAAGTACCAGCTGACCGATGACACGACGGTGAGCCTCAATGTCGATAACCTGTTCGACAAGCACTACTACACCCAGTACGGGTTCTATGCCGGGGCTATTTACGGCGATCCGCGCAATATGTCGCTGACGGTCAGCACCGCGTTCTGATCAAAGGGGGGGCCGCAGAGCGGCCCCTTTTGCGCGGCGGTTAGAGCGCAGCCTCTTCTTCAGGCATTTCATCCGTAACCATGACCCGCACATGTGCGCCGCACGGGTCTTCCATGCGCAAGCCAAAGTAACGGGAGTCGTTGGCATCCCAGAATGCCTCGACCTGCGCCATGGAGGCATTGGCAAGCAGCACTTCAGCGTTGTGCTCCAGGATGATCGAGTAACGGATTTCGGCATTCATTGCAGAGGGGCTCGCAGAGGAGGACTGAAAAACTCAGGGGCGGGTAAATCGCGATGCCATTATGCCAACCTGTTGATTTCCGGTACTCGCCACTCGTCGCGCAGCGCATACCGTTTGGGAGCCTCGCTTGCTGGCGAGGGGCCGCAAAGCTTCCCCCGGTTTCTGAGGTAGGGACGGTTACTGGAAAGTGTTCGTCGGGGGCTGACATGCTTGCTCCCACCGGTTCGCTATCGAGCTTGGGAGTGCGGCGCATTGAAAACAAAACAGGCCCACCTTTCGGTGAGCCTTTTTTGATACTGCGTATGGTGCGGCACCAGGAGTCGAATCGATTCGTAAGGCATTGTTTTAATTATATTTATTATATAGCTGCGTTAAGTTATACCTCTTGGAATACCCTAAATTTGTTCTCCGTTCTGCATCTTCTAGTGTCGCCATAACACATCAACCCGCCCATGGCCGTTCACAGCGAATTTGCGCGCTGAGGCTTCTTTCGCCTAGAGGGTTGGATCCAGGCCTCCTGTGCATCGCTTCAAATGGGACTTTAGTCGCTTCATAAGCCTTTTTCAGCGCGTCAGTCCCCATTATCTTCTTCGGTCCTTTACGGTTTAGGCACTAAACGGTAGTGTCTGTAGTGGCATTGCGCCGTCATCGATTCATGTGGGAGCCTGGCCATGGATAGCCAAAGTAAAATCGCCCTTTCCGAAGATATATTCGATCAGTCCTATAAGTGTTATTGGGTTGCCAGACGGTGCTACGGTCAGTTTTTGAGGTCAGGCCTTGGGTAAAAATACAAGAATGCAATTATGGAATATCACATGACTACTACGTCATCTCGTTTTAGTTGCGCCGACCGAAATAGAATTACATGCTAATTTGAAGTCGCAGATATTTAAATCTGCAATTGAAGGTTTAGAGCTATGGCGAAAAATAGTGTCGAAGCAAGCTTGCCTCATACAGCGGTTGCGACCTGGGGTGGGTATATATATCAAGGAAAAATTGCGCTGTACCACTGCCTTAGTTTGATGTTGGAGAATTTGGTTGATAGTAAAAAGTTAGTACTGCAGCTTGATAGTATCGATGATTTCGCCATTTTATTAGATGGTGCATGTCAGTCCATGCATCAAGTTAAAGCGTATAAAAGCGATGAATTTTCAGCTTATTCTGGGGCGATAAGCGAACAAGTTAAAAAGTCAAAGGCATATCCTGGGTGTAAGGTTTTATTCCATGTTTCCAAGGATGTTGTCCTCCCTGCTGATTTCAGTAGTGTCTACTCGCCTGCAATTTTTTATAGTTACAAAAAAGATGCGCTAATTGAAAGTTATTGTGCTCTATCAGAAATTGACTCGCTGCTGGAAAATCTCATATGCGAGTTTTACATTAAGTATGAATCGGGTGCAAAGCATAAAACTGTGCCGGACTATTTGCAATGGTCTAGGAATCTTCTAGAAGACATTATAGTAAGTAAGATAATCTCGATGCATGCTGAAATCCAACTTTCCAAAGGGCCAGTTCAGCGTCAGGTTGCTAGTAGAGAGAAAATTAGTTTTGTGGATTTTTTCGATATTCTATCTGTCGAGTTAACTTCTTCCATACTTTGCGAAAGTTATTTTTTTTCGGTGATCATCAAAGATATTGGAAATTACTATTCCGATTTTTGCGATGAAAACGACTTGGCGCGTGAAGACTTAGACAAGTTAGGAAAGTGTGTTGCTAGGATTAATAAGTTTGATGTCGAAAAGCTAAAAGTTTTCATGCGCTCAATTTTGCCTAGTAAAAAAGGACGGTTTAACTCCTTGGCGGAGTACAAGGATGAGTCTGTAAACTCTGATGATCTTCAGTATGGGTTGTTTAGAATTTTCGATGATTTAATTGAGCCTGACTTTAATGATGGGACGCGGAATGCAGGTTTCTTCTGGGAGTTTTCTGGGTGCAGTTATTACCCGACGGCGATTCACCAAGGGAAGAAAAGTGCCGGTGCTATTTGTAAAAAAATTGTCGATAACTCTCTAAAGCATGATGTTGAATTTCTCTATGAAAGTGGAACATTGATTACCACAGATATAGATGCAGACTCTATATTTTCGGTCGCGAATGTTGGGCCGCGAGGTGGCGCCCTTCACGATCATACTAAATTTAATAAATTTAAAGATGTGGCGTTGGTGTCTATTGCTAATTTGCCAAGTGGGATTAAGAAATGAAGCAACTCTTAACTGAATTATTCTCTAGACATAGTTACTCAGAGACGTTGACTGAAGAGTTTAGCCTGTTCGTGCCTGACGATGTTAGTAAGGAAGCCTACTGGCTGGTTGTAGAGTCCTCGCCGCGAGCTGTAATTGAGAATCAGCATTCCTGGTTGACTAAATGCCAAGAGATAAACCGAAACCCTGCGGTCGAGAAGAATACGAGCCTAATTTGCATTTGGCCTGTCGAAAAAATCACCGATAAAATTATCTCTGAGGTTCATGCTACGGAAGAAGATTTATTTTTTTTCAAGAAACATGTGCTTTACCATACAGCTACCGAAATAGTTAGCCTCAATGAAAAGCTCGGAGAGGATAATGTTGCAGATTTAATTTTGAATTCGGTGAATAATCCTGATGTTTTCTCCAGTTATAAAAAATCTTTGGGCAGTGAAAGCTGGGAGGAATTAATTTATAGAATAGTTATAAAGCTTGGATTTATAGATATCGGAGAAGGTGAACCGGCTGATATAGAAGGGCTTTATACTCGACATCGCGAAAAAATTAGAAGCACAAAGCAGCCAGAACTCTTATCGTTTATTGAGTCCAGCGTACTTACTTCAAATGTTGATGGGTATGATAGCGCCGAGTCTCTATTGAAAGATTTGGTTGATAAGATAGCTGAGGCCGGCCATGAAGTTAAATATTAAAAAACTTATTCTAAAGAATTTCAAAGCATTTGTGGGTCATAAGTTTGAGATTGGTAGTTCTAATCTGGCAGTCTTGGATGGGCCTAATGGGTTTGGGAAAACCTCTTTTTTTGATGCTGTAGAGTTTCTTCTGACCGGCGATATTAGTCGCTACAATAATTTGGAGAGCTCCGTAGTTGATAAACGCTCGATAGCTTTAGGAAGCCCAATAGTCCATGATCAAGCAGTCGCAGGGGCTGAGATTTCAATTGTGGCGGAGATTGAAACCAGTCATGGACTGTTCTATTTAAAAAGAAGCGCGAGTAAAGATAAGCTGGATAGAGGGAAGGGGCTTGGATTAAAGCTGTTTAAGCTATTTGAGTTGACTAGTATCGATGGCGAGGAGCGGTTGGTTCAGGACGAGGAGTCCTTCTTAGGAGCAATACTTGGGGCCGGTTATCTTCGAGATTTCAAGCTTTTTCATTATGTTGAGCAAGAAGATAATACGGCAATTTTAAAAAGTAAAGCGTCGACTAAGCAGCAGAAAATTGACCATTTGTTTGATGTGGGAGACTACAGAGAAAAAATTAAGAAAATTGACACTGCGAAAGAGTTGATCGCCAGCCTAAAGACAGCTGCGAAAAAGGAGGACTTAATTTCGCGTAAAGCAGAGATTGAGCAATTGCATCGCTCTGTTAATGTTGGGGATGAAAATGTAATTGAACCTTATCAAAGATTAATCTTTACTACCCATCAACCGTGGGACCATGAAGATATCGCAGTCAAATCTTCAATCATAGCTACATGGTTAGGTGATGAAGGGGCATTGAATAGGCTTAGGAAATTTACAGAAAGAGTAGATAATTTTATCAGTTTCAAATTTAACTCTAGGATTGATAAAACCCTGAAGCCGAAGCAGGAGGCGCTTGAGAGTCTACTGAGGTTTGGTGGTCGCCTGGATTCGATTGCAGTATATAAAAATGATGTCGCTCTTTATGACTTTGGTGTGGATTTTTTAAGTAAATTTGAAAGCGGGATCCCCTCGTCGTTAAAAGAAGATTTGAGATTTGAACCTGATGTGTTTGATGGTTTTGGTTTTGAGTTGAGTTATAATGATTTTTCACAGGCTGTTGCTGAAATAAAGTTGGTTGTTGAAAACTCAAATTCCGTCGAGCTTGCTTACAATGAATTGAAGGCTGCTCGAGATCTATTTGTATCCAAGTACTCATCTGAACATATTATTCATGACGATGGCAACTGTCCTGCATGTGGTTATGACTGGGAGTCGTACGATGAATTGCTGCGCCACATGGAATCCCAAAAGTTAGTTCTAGAGACCCTTGTCGATTCTAATGGCGAAGCACTTAAGCGAAATATAGAGCGATTTGAAAGTAAAGTCTTAGGTCCTATTCGCCAAGTTATAGGAGAGCACGCTGCTGCTCAGGAAGAGTCTATAGATTACAAGAAAAAAATCGCCGAGCTTCGCGAGGAGCAGGTCTCGTATTTGCGTAAGCTGGTACGTGCATACTTATCTTATGGTATTGATTTAAGACCTTTCTACTGTACGAGCTTTGACTTGCAAGAGTCTTTGAGTATTAACAAACTTGGTGAGGCTGTTAGTGCTTTGTATCGCGTTGTCGATCATGATGCTATTGATGAAGATTTCCAAGAGATTTTTGAGCAAGTATTTTTGGAGGATGATAACTCGGCTTTAAGCCTAGAGTTGGATTCGATTGATAGAAAAATCTCCTATGTAAAGGCTGCTTATACTAGAAGTATTTACGGCGACATTAAGGACAAAGAAAGATCCTATAGTGTGGCCGAAGATACTTACAAGAAAGCCATTTACCTGGATAAAGCTCTAAGTAAGCTCAGGGATATTTATAATGAGAATTTAAATTCTTATGTGGCGTCAATTGCTAAAGGCATCGAGGTGCTATTTCATATATATTCAGGGCGGCTTTTGCAGAACTTTCAAAGTGGGCTTGGGATTTTTATTGAAACAGATGGTAAAAATTTGTCATTTCGAGAGAATCCGAAAAAATTGCATGATGTAATATTCTCTATGAGTTCAGGGCAGCTTTCTTCATTGGTGCTTTCGTTTACGCTTGCTTTAAATAAGAGGTACGCAAGGAACGCTATTTTATTAATTGATGACCCTGTTCAAACGCTAGACGATATAAATGTTGCTGGGTTTGTTGATTTGTTAAGGGCTGAGTTTTCCGATAGACAAATAATTCTTTCCACGCATGAAGATGAAATGTCGGCTTATATGCAATATAAATTCAAAAAATATAATTTAGATGCTGAGGGTTTAGATTTTAAACAAGTCTTTTCGGTTAATTGATGGTCCTGGTTTTTATTTGTGCGTCACTCTGTTGTTGTGGAGACCATCCTAGATGGTCTCCACATGTTGAAAGTTAAGTGCTAGTGTGAGTGGTTGGCTTTGCTGATGTTTTTGAATTTCCAAGACTTCCCTAGGCGAAGCGTGATTAAGGTTATGGTCAAAATATAGTAATAGCGCGTTGATTCTGCGCGCTGGTTTACGTACTGACTCAAGAACCAGACAAGATGTTTTCGCCGCCAAGTCCACGGGTTATCTCGGTGCCAGCGCACAGCGATAGCTGCTTGGATAGCTTTTGCTTGATGTAGATGGCGCTGACGTGTTGTCTGCGATCCGCTCATGACACCCCCTAGGAATACCTCCATATCGAACGGTTCGCTCATGCTCGGCCACCGATGTATGCAGAAACTATGTCGATACGACCGTGACCCAGCTCATAGCTGATTTGTACGCGTGCCTCCTGATCGAGGGGTTGGTCGAGCTGGTAGCAGCTTCCTCCTTTGATTGGCGAAAGCTGGTTTGCAATCTGCTCATACCGCTCGCATGCGTAGGCCGCCCGCAATTCGTGAAATCCCTTGAGGCGGTGCGCGTGAAGGATGTCCCGTGCAGGGCGGACAATCCGATGTTGAAAGTCTAGGTAGCTTTCGTTCAGTGCAAGCAAGTTGCCGCTTCCTAAGGGAGAGGCCTGCTCGGCGTACGTGAGCGCTTCACGAATATAATCATTCATCCAGATCCAACGATGCGCCGACGCACCCGAGCGGCCACCTTTGGTGCCATCTTGAATGTTAATTCTGCCGTATCGGTTGGCCTCTCTTTGCAGTCGAGGAAGATCAGCCAAAATGGCCTCTCGCAAGCGCATGCCGGTGGCTCGCGCCAGCAGAATGATCGCAGCGGCCCGTAGTTGCTGCTGGCGGCAAAGCACATCGACTATCTGTTTAACCTGTTCGCGGTCTTGGCCTTGCGGTATCGACTGTCGAACCCCGGTGCGCTGCATACCCAGTGCCTTGCTCGGACTGGACAATTTCACACACTGATCACCGCGCAGCGCCGCCATGGTCCTGTTAACGCTGGATAGCCGGTTTTGTGCGGTGCTGACGGCGAGGTCACCGCGCCTAACCACGTCACGCAGATAGGCTGCATAGTCGGTCAACACTTTGCGGTCAATCTGCCGCGCATCATTGATTCCGGGCCCCCGTTCGGAACGGCACCACCTCACGAATGCCAACCATCGATCACTGTGCGCCTTGACCGTGCCGTAATGGCCACCGCCAAACATGTCTTTCAGCGCCTGCGGCCCTGCATGGCTCAATTGCCTGCCGTAGCCGAAATTACGACCATCGCGTCTACCCACCAATGCCATGTCAGTCACCTAATCTACCGTTCTCTGATCCTCGCCCCACGTCATCCCGCCAAGAATGTTGAGTGTTATCAGGGATCAAGGCCCCTGCGACCTGTGGGGATGTCCTCTAACGCGGGACTGGCGGCTCCTTACGACCAGGAGCAAGGGCATCTCATGATCTGGCCCCCTGAGCACCGTTACCGGTGGGCGGGTGGAGGCTGCATTGGCTGACGAGACCAGTGCCGCGAGATCCTGAGCCAAGTGCAAGCAGCAATGCGATGACCGGGGCATGCCCGACTGTCAGTCATGTGCAGTCCATTCCCTGGTCTGCGGCACCATCATCTGCAGCGCTGTTGCTGGTGACATCGGCGTTTGTCACGCCGATTGTCACGAGGGGGAATGCCGCTAAGCCTTGTGCGATCAGGGCTGCAGCAGTGGTAGAAGTGCCCGTCTCTTTCCAGAAGAAAGAGACGGGCACAGGTTGGCGCAATATTCGGCCAAGCGGATAGGTTGCTGCAGGGCAGCGAGGTACGGTGTATCTGGCGCACGAGCGCTATATGTGTAAGAGCATCCATCACCGGGGAGGTGACCGGGCGAGCTGCCGGATGCGAATCGCCCTTGGGGAGAACCACCGCGGGAGCGGCGTGACCTTCAAGGTTCGGGCCACCTGGGGTGCTGTCATCGACAGCTCTTGCGACTCCCGGTCTACGCTTGTGGACAATATTCGTCAAGCAGCGCGATATCAGGGATTTAGCGCCTGTGGATAAAACTATCCCCCGGTGGACATCAGTGGTTTTCCACAGACGTAAGCTGTGCCAGCAGTTTTTTTCTTAGGTATGGTCCTTTCAAACGGGGCGGCTTTGCAGCCCCGTTTGAAAGGACCCGCGCGGAGGAGCTTCATGCGGTGCTGTGGGTAACTTCACAGCGAGTTTGAGGTGGTGGTGCGGCGGGTTACTCGGTCCTCTTGGCACTGCGAAGGCGCGTGACGTTCTCGCCCGTCTGCTTGGCAAACTCATGCGGCGTCACATGGTCCTCGCGGTTCGCCTCTAGAAACCGGCTCCACCAGGTCATGATCATCCGGCGCTCTTCAAGGAACTCAGCCTTGTGGGTATAGGCGGCGCGCACGTTGTTGCGTTCCTTGTGGCTCATCTGCCGCTCGATAGCCGTCTCCGACCACAGCCCGGACTCGACCAGCGCACTGCACGCCATGGCTCGGAACCCGTGGCCGCAGATATCCACCTTGGTGTTATAGCCCATCGTCCTGAGCGCGGCATTCACCGTATTTTCGGACATCGGTTTCCACGGCTTGGCATCTCCCGCGAACGCCAGCTCGAACTTGCCGGTGATCGCGTGGATCTGCTCAAGCAAGGCCACTGCCTGCGGCGATAAGGGTACAACGTGAATGTCCCCGGCCATCTTCGTACCCCTTGTGGAGAAGGGCACTCCGTCCAGCGCCGGGCGGGTGTCGGGGATCTCCCAAATTCCGCGCTTGAGGTCGAACTCATTCCAACGGGCGAAGCGCAGTTCACTGGAGCGTACGAATACATGCAACGACAGCATCACCGTGAGGCGCGTGAGCGGGCGACCTCTGTAGTCCTCGATGCATGCCAGTAGCTCTGGCAGCCGCGATAAGGGTAGTGCGGGTCTGTGAGTTACCCGCGGTGTCTTGATCGAGCCATCGAGGTCGTGAGCTGGGTTCGCGGTAATCAGTCGCAGCCGTTTGGCTTCACGCATGATGCTTTGCAGGTAGTTCTTGACCCTGAGCGCCACGTCGATGGTGCCGCGCTTCGTCAGGGCTTCCAGTGGCTGCATGAGGTCGTGGGTGTCCAACTCAACGATTGCTCTGGCACCGATCAAAGGGAATACGTGAGTCTTCAACCGGCTGAGCACAGTCTTGGCGTGGCCGGGCGCCCACTTCGGCACCATGCTCGCATACCAGTCGAGCGCAACGCTTTCGAAGGTGCGGCCGTTGATCACGGCTTGGGTCTTGGTTTGTTGCTTGTACTGGATGGGGTCTATGCCGTTGGCGAGCTGCTGCTTGATCTCGAAGCGCTTGCGGCGTGCGTCGCCTAATCCGACCACCGGATAGCTGCCGAGGGCGGTCAGGCCTTCGCGGCCATCGGGTTTCACGTACCTGAGTCGCCAGCCTTTGCGGCCGTTGGGTTGCACAAGCAGGTAAAGACCGTCGCCGTCGAAGAGCTTGTACTCGCGCTCTCTGGGCTTTGCCGTGCGACAGGTGGTGTCTGTAAGCGGGGCAGTGGTGCGGGCCATAAGGGTAGTCTCCGATATCGAAACGGACCTCTATCCTTAAAACTACCCTTATTAGCGCTGGCTACCCTCGGAATCCGACGGAACGCCAAAACGAAAAAACCCGCCAGAAGGCGGGTTTTTCGGGGGTTCCAGAGATTTTGAAAGCTTTCTATGGAACCTTGAATGGTGCCGGCACCAGGAATCGAACCCGGGACCTACTGATTACAAGTCAGTTGCTCTACCATCTGAGCTATACCGGCAATGGGGCGTCATTATAACGATCGTTTGGCGCCTGTAAACCACTTCCTTGCGATTGCGTGCAAATACCTAAGTTACCGGTCTGAAAGGAGAATTTTCCTACCAGCCGCGGTGGATGGTGTTGACGCTTGGCTCGGTTTTTCCAGGGTTGAAAAACAGCTTGTCGTTGTCGCAGCCGCGCTTGCGGCAGGGGCTTTCGACGCGCAGGGGCAGGCCGTTGTCGCCGCCCAGCTGCATGCCGGGGGTGTTCCAGTCCAGGTTGCTGGCAGGGTGCGGGGCAGGGCTGTGGCTGCAGGCGCCCAGAGTGAGGGTGAAGGTCAGCAGGGCAAAGGATTTGGCTTGGGTCACGATGGTTTAGTCCGTTAGTCCATTGTCGGTTCTGGCGCAACGCCAGACGGTCGCAGGGCTGGCGGGCAGCGTGCGACGTAGCTTTTTAATGATTTGGGGAGCGGATGATACACCGTCGGGCCTCTTCGCGGGTGAACCCGCTCCCACAGGGGCCGTGGTGATTTTGTGAGGGATTTCTGAACTTGAGGCCAAATGCTTCAGGATTGGGGTATTTGGGAATTATCCTACGTGGCTAGTCGACCCTGCTCTGTTGGCGGGGAAGTGGCCCGGGGATAACGTTCCTGGGTTGCCAATTTCTGGTGACCGGGCGTGAGAAACCCGACAAGGAGTTACTCGGCTAGTCAGTTATGGCGGTCGTACGCGGGCAGACTTCGGTCTGGCCGAGCTTTGTAGCTCCCTCGGTTTTCTCACCCCGTGTACGACTGCCACCTGAATCCGTGAGAAAGGTCCATGTGGTGGTTCCATTCAAGGAGCTGCTGTCATGAAAAAGATCGTTCCTGATCCACCCCGCTGCTTAATCCAAACCCCATATTTCTCTGTCCACAGCGACATTTCCCCCCAAGACGCCTTCACCCACGGCGCCGAGCTGATCCGTGGCGTAGCCGAAACCATCGATGAACACTGCCGCGTCCATGCCGGCGAGCCTGGCTTGAACACCTTGGCCAATGCTGCCTTTGCGGCAGAATCAGCATTGATCCTGTTCCAGCACGCGGTAGCGAGCATGAGCGATGAAGAGGGGCCGGCGCATGAGTGATGCCGTTAAAACCATCGTCACGGCCGGCGTGGAGACCTTCCTGGAAGCCGGAAACCCAACAATGGACCTGTTATGCGTACAGCCGGGTATCCCGATTGACCATGCCTACGAGCATGTGTCGGTGCTGCTCGGCTATATCAAGCACCTGGTGCGCGAGGGGGACATGGAGGACGACCATAAGCTGTTGGGCGCTGCGGATTATCTGTTGGCGCTGGCCAAGGCGCTGATGAACGATATCGAGATTGCCAAGAACAACGTGCATTGATGCGCAGGTGCGCAACGCTTTGTGGGAGCGGCCTTGTGTCGCGAAAGGGCTGCAAGGCGGGCCTAGGTATCAGCGTTGATGCCTAGATCTTGGGGCCGCTTTGCGGCCCTTTCGCGACACAAGGCCGCTCCTACAAAAGGGCCGTGTGCGGTTGGGAAATTAGTCTTTCGCGGCATGCACAATGAGAGCTTATGCACAAGAGGCATCGGCGCCTTGCGCGAAAGGCATGCCGCTCTCGTATACCGCCGGTCTTTGCGCAAACACCTGTTTTTACTGGGCTTGAGGTGTGCACCGGAATAAGCCGAGCGCTTGAAATAGCGCTTGGCTCCATCCATTCATCAAAAGCTTGTTCACAGACTTATCCACAGCTTTTGCTGCGGCTAACGGTCACGCTCGGCCAGCAGCAGCAGGTTGCGCGGCGTGAGCGGATAATCGCAGAAAGTACCCAGGCGAACGTCGTAGCCCTGTTCTTCGAGGAACAGGGCGCGGTCGAGTACCAGCCACAGCTCCAGTGGGCGGCGGAACAGGTTGCGCAGGCGCTCGAGGTTGCGCACTTGGGCCAGGCGCTGCCAGCCGGCGGCCTCCAACGCGGCCCAGTCCGGTTTGCCACTCAGCTCGACCTTGCGCAGGTCGGCCAGCTCACGGCAATACTGCTCGAAAGGCTTGCCCAGCCAGGCAATCGGCAGCGAAGGAGTGGACAGGTATTCATCGCATTGGCGTTGCTCGCGCTGCAGCAGGTCGAAGCCCAGGCGCCGGGCCATGGAGCAGTCGCGCTGGTGGCGCACGCGGGCGCTGGCGGTGACGGCTTCATTCAATGGCAGGCCGAGGTCGATCAGGCTCAGATGCAGTGGCGAGTGCCGCGCGGCTGTGGATAACGGCGGGTAGTGCTCGCCGGGGATGCGGTTGTAGCAGCAAGGGGCAACGGCCAGGTGCCGACAGCCTTGCTGGCTGGCTTGGCGCAGCAGGTGGACGTGCAGTTCGCCGCAGGCGTGCAGGGCGACCACGCTTTTATCGTGGTCCAGATACTGGGCGCTGCTGGTGGCCATGACGTCCTGGTGGACGTGGGTCGCGGGCAGGTGGTGGTGATCGCTCAGGGCCTGGCCAGCGGCGACCAGCTCGGGGTTGTACTCCAGGCAGGTCAGCTGCTGGCCGGGTTGCAGCAGGCGGCGGCCGAGGTGGCCCTTGCCAGAACACCAGTCGAGCCAGTGGCGAGTGTGTTGGCGAAAGCCCAGGCGGCGGCTGAAGGCTTCGATCTGTTGCCATTTGCGGCCCGGGACGTTGACGTCCAGGCGGTGGCCGGCGTTGGGCAGGCCGGTGTCGGGGAGCTCGCCCAGGGCTGACAGTTGCTCGGCTTGCGCGGCCAGCTGCGGGAACGGGGCGGGCAGGCCTTGCGGGTTGATGTCGGCTTCGGCATCGGCCAGGGTGCACTGGCGCAGGTGGGCGGCGAGTTCAGGGTATTCGGTTTCCCAGTCCAGGCGCAGGGCGGTGAAGGGCCTGGGTTTCCACAGCGGCTGGTGCTCGGTCAGGAACTGGTCCAAGGCCTGGAAGCGGTCGTGCAACGCGTGGCTGTGGAGGTAGGTGGACATGGGGCAGGGCTTGAGGTGTGTGGTGGTTTCAAGGGCCCTTTCGCGGGTAAACCCGCTCCCACAGGTGTCACCACAGGCCTGAAGGCAGTGGAGCGCCTGTAGGAGCGGGTTTACCCGCGAAAGGGCCAGTAGGGTTCAGCGGCCCTGGCAGGCGTCCACGCGCAACCAGCGCTCCAGCAGCTTGAAGCCTTGCACCAGCACGAACGAGATCACCAGGTAGAACACCCCGGCAGCGAAGAAGATCTCCACTGGCAGGTAGGTCCGGGCAATGATGGTACGGGCCATGCCGGTCAGTTCCAGCAGGGTCACGGTACTGGCCAGGGCGCTGGCCTTGAGCATCAGGATCACTTCGTTGCTGTAGGCCGGCAGGCCGATGCGCGAGGCGCGCGGCAGCATGATGTAGAACAGCGTCTTGCCCCGCGACATGCCCAGCGCCCGCGCCGCTTCGATCTCGCCCTTGGGGATCGACTGCAGCGCACCGCGCAGGATTTCGGCGATGTAGGCGGCGGTGTGCAGGGTCATGGTCAGCACCGTGCACCAGAACGGATCGCGCAGGTACGGCCACAGCGAGCTGGAACGTACGGCATCGAACTGGGCCAGGCCGTAGTAGACCAGGAACAGCTGCACCAGCAGCGGCGTGCCACGGAAGAAGAAGATGTAGCTGAACGGCACGGCGCGCACGTACCAGTGGCGCGAAGAGCGGGCGATACCCAGCGGGATGGCCAGGATCAACCCGGCGACCACGGCAATGGCCACCAGCTCCAGCGTCAGGGTCGCGCCCTCGGCCAGGCGCGGCAGCCACTTGAAGATGACTTCCCAATTCATTATTCAGCCCTCGCAAAGCCGCGAGCGGCGCGTTTTTCCATGAAGTGCATACCGGTCATGGCGACCACGGTCAGGCTCAGGTAGATGCAGGCGGCGACCATGTAGAAGGTGAACGGCTCTTTGGTCACGGTCACGCCGATTTGCGCATGGCGCATGATTTCTTCCAGGCCGATTACCGACACCAGCGCGGTGTCCTTCATCAGGATCATGAACAGGTTGCCAAGGCCCGGCAGGGCGATACGCCACATCTGCGGCAGGATGATCCGCGACAGGATGCGGCCCTTGGACAGGCCCAGCGCAAGGCCAGCCTCACGGTGGCCCTTGGGGATCGCCAGGATCGCACCGCGGAACACTTCAGTGGCATAGGCGCCGAAGCACAGGCCCAGGGCGATGACACCCGCGGCAAAGGCGCTCAGTTCAAGGCCTGGCAGGTTCAGGGCTTCGCCGAGGCTGTTCATCAGGCCGACGGTGCCGAAGTAGATAAGCAGGACCCAGAGCAGTTCGGGCACGCCGCGCACCAGGGTCGAGTAGAAGCCGCCAAGCCATTGCAGCGGCTTGATCGAGGAAGTCTTGGCCAGGGCGCCGAGCAGGCCCAGGACCAGCCCCAGCAGCAGGGCGCAGAGCGCCAGTTTTACGGTCATCAGGGTGCCGGCCATCATGGCCGGACCGAATCCGTGCAGGTCGATATTCATGGGCAGGTCATTCTAGGGACGTGCGCGCCGCGAGGGCGCGCAGGTCAAGCGGATCATTCGATGCTGAATGGGAAGTACTTGTCGTTGATCTTCTTGTACGTACCGTCAGCCTTGATTTCCGCCAGGGCGGCGTTCAGCTTCTCGCGCAGCGGGTCACCTTTGCGCACGGCGATGCCGATCTTGTCGCTGTCCATCACTGGCTCACCCTTGAACTCGAAGTTCGAGCCGTCCTTGCTCTTCAGCCACTCGTACTGCACGTACTTGTCGGCAAGGATGCCGTCGATGCGGCCGGCAATCAGGTCCAGGTAGGCGTTTTCCTGAGTGTCGTACAGCTTGACGTCGACGCCCTTGAAGTTGTCTTCAAGGTAGGTACCGGCCAAGGTTGCGCGCTGGGTACCGATGGACTTGCCTTTCAGCGACGCTTCGTCAGTCTTGAAGTCGACGTTCTTCGGCGCGATGAACTGCAGCTTGTTGGAGTAGTACGGGTCGGTGAAATCGACCGCCTGCTTGCGCTCGTCGGTAATCGACAGCGACGACACCAGGAAGTCGAACTTCTTGGCGTTCAGGGCCGGGATGATGCCGTCCCAGTCGGAGGTAACCACCGAGCACTCGACCTTCATCTTGGCGCACAGGGCGTCGCCGATGTCCTTGTCGAAGCCGACGACGTTACCGCTGGCATCCTTGTTGTTGAACGGTGGGTAAGCGGCTTCGATACCCATGCGCAGTTTTTCCGCGGCCATGGCATTTGCCGACATCACCAGCGTGGCAGCGGCTGCCAGGAGGAACTTCTTGTAAGTGTGCATGTATTGCTCCGTTAGCGGTGGCTGGACATGAATTGCTTGCAACGCGCCGAGGTCGGGTTCTCGAAGACCTGCTGCGGCGATCCTTGCTCTTCAACCAGGCCCTGGTGCAGGAAGACCACTTCACTGGACACCTGGCGGGCAAAGTTCATCTCGTGCGTCACCAGCAGCATGGTACGGCCTTCTTCGGCCAGTGCGCGGATAACGTTAAGCACTTCCTGGACCATTTCCGGATCGAGCGCCGAAGTCGGCTCGTCGAACAGGATGACCTTGGGCCTCATGGCCAGGGTACGGGCGATGGCAGCACGCTGTTGCTGGCCACCGGAAAGCTGGGCGGGGTAGCTGTGGCGCTTGTCGTAGATGCCGACCTTGTTCAGCAGCGCTTCGGCGGCTTCGATGGCCTCGGCCTTGCTCTGGCCGAGCACGCGGCGTGGCGCCTCGATGATGTTGTCGAGGATCGACATGTGCGGCCACAGGTTGAAGTTCTGGAAGACGAAGCCGATCTCGCTGCGCAGGCGGTTGATCTGGCGGTTGTCGGCAGCGATCAGGTCGCCGTTCTTGGCGGCCTTGAGCTTCAGGCTTTCGCCGGCAACGAGGATCTCGCCCTGGTGGGGGTTTTCCAGCAGGTTGATGCAGCGCAGCAGGGTGGACTTGCCGGAGCCGGACGACCCCAGGATGGAGATCACGTCACCGTCGCGAGCGGTCAGCGAAATGCCCTTGAGAATTTCCTGCTCGCCGTAGCGTTTGTGCAAGTTGCGGATTTCCAGCGCGGGCGTGGCCTGGGCCATGTGCGGTCCTCATGTATTCGGGTGCGTTCCCAGCTGTTGGCGGCCTTCCTGGCGAGCGCCACGCTAGCATAGCGGCAATAGACGGCCAACAGGGTCGCAGGGGGCTCAAGGCATTGCCGGGGCAGTTTGTCGCATCGTTGCAGTGCAACGTCGCGCAGATGTCCGCAAAGGGTCTCGCCCAGCGCCATGGCCTTGATGGAAAAAGGCGCGATGGTGCCAGTTTTGGCCGGTACTTGAAAGCTGTTTTAGACCATTCGCGGGTCTGGCCCGCTGCTGTGGGTGCGACTTCGGCCCGTTGTCCCGGGGATAAAGGGTTGCGCCTTCGGGTTGCACTTTTGTGCCTTGCGCCGGTGCATAGGTGTTACCGGGGAGCACCTTTGGTGCGTTTGTAAGTGGGTATTTCCGTAATCCGGACTTGGCATGGGCATTTGGCGGCCTTTCGGTCAAAGGTTGGCCGAATGCCCTGCAACCCGCGCCGTTTAAAGGTCGGGCGATCAATCTGACGAATGCATTCAGCAGGTGGCAAGCTTATTGCCAGTAGGAAACCGCCGATTGCAGCGATGCCTAGGTCAACCCCAGGTGCGCTCTGTTCCCGCAGTCGGAGTGGTCCACTCCTTACAAAGGTAGTTTTAATGAGCGGTAACAATTCCAATGACCTCGCTCAGGGGCTCAAACAACGGCATGTCACCATGCTGTCCATTGCTGGCGTTATCGGCGCCGGTCTGTTCGTAGGGTCCGGCCATGCCATCGCAGCTGCCGGCCCGGCCGTGCTGCTGGCCTACGCCGCCGCCGGTACCCTTGTGGTACTGGTGATGCGCATGCTCGGTGAAATGGCGATCGCCTCACCGGACACGGGTTCGTTCTCTACCTATGCCGACCGCGCCATTGGCCGCTGGGCCGGTTTCACCATTGGTTGGTTGTACTGGTGGTTCTGGGTACTGGTCATCCCGCTGGAAGCCAACGCTGCTGCGGCCATCCTCCACGCCTGGTTCCCGTCTGTGGACCTGTGGGCCTTCTCCCTGCTGATCACCCTGGCGCTGACCCTGACCAACCTGTGCAGCGTCAAGAACTACGGTGAATTCGAGTTCTGGTTCGCCCTGCTCAAGGTGCTGGCGATCATCGGCTTCATTGTCGTCGGCTGTATCGCCATGTTCGGCTTCGTGCCAAGCAGCCAGGTGAGCGGTGCTTCGCACCTGTTCGACACCCAGGGCTTCATGCCCAATGGCCTGGGTGCCGTGCTGGCGGCCATGCTGACCACCATGTTCTCGTTCATGGGGACCGAAATCGTCACTATCGCCGCTGCCGAATCGAAAGACCCGGGCAAGCAGATCAGCCGCGCCACCAACTCGGTGATCTGGCGTATCTGCCTGTTCTACCTGGTGTCGATCTTCCTGGTGGTGGCCCTGGTGCCGTGGAACGACCCGGCGCTGGCCGAAGTGGGTTCGTACCAGACCGTGCTGAGCCGCATCGGCGTGCCGAACGCCAAGCTGATCGTCGACATCGTCGTCCTGGTGGCCGTGACCAGCTGCCTGAACTCGGCGCTGTACACCTCTTCGCGCATGTTGTTCTCGCTGAGCAAGCGTGGTGACGCCCCGGCCATCGCACAGCGCACCACCCGGGCGGCGACTCCGCATGTGGCTGTGCTGCTGTCGACTGCTGCCGCGTTCCTCTGCGTGTTCGCCAACTACGTGGCCCCGGCCCAGGTGTTCGAATTCCTGCTGGCCAGCTCTGGCGCCATCGCGTTGCTGGTGTACCTGGTGATTGCCATTTCGCAGCTGCGCATGCGCAGCCAGCGTGAGGCACGTGGCGAGAAGATCGCCTTCAAGATGTGGCTGTTCCCGGGCCTGACCTGGGCGACCATCGCCTTCATCGTCGCCGTGCTGGTAGTGATGGCGCTGCGTGAAGATCACCGTGCCGAGATCATCGCGACTGCGTTGCTGAGTATTGGCGTGGTGGCGGCGGGCTTGCTGGTGCACCGCAAGCGTGAAGCTGCCGGGCGGGTAGCGCTGGACAACTGATCCGCGCTGCTTGAAATGAGAAGGCCGCGTCCTGTGCAGGACGCGGCCTTTTTTATTGCCTGTGCGGGCCCTTTCGCGGGTAAACCCGCTCCTACAGGGACCGCGACGCCCTCGGGCCTGTGGTTAACCTGTGGGAGCGGGTTTACCCGCGAAAGGGCCGCAACAGGCGATATGGCCCGTTCAGCCAAATTGCTTCTGCTGCTGTTGCTGCTTGGCCACCAGCTCGGAAGCGGCGATGTAGGCTTCCTGGAACTCATCGCTCTCCAGCCAGGCCATGGTGGTGTCTTCGTCGGCACCGTCGAGCCAGGTGCGGTAGGCGTTGAACACCAGCACGATGTAGTCGGTGGCGTGTTCTTCCTTGTGGCCCTTGAGTACCAAGGCCAGCAGAGGGTCGACCAGGAATACCGAGATCATCGCGACCAGGCTGGTTTCCTGTGCGGCTTTCATCTTGTCGAACAGCTCTTTATAGCTGTCTGTCTCCATGGCCTTGTTGAATACCTGCTCGATGCTGGCACTGTCACCGGCGCTGGCCTTGACTGCCTGGCCGCTGCGCACCATGCGGTTCTGCTTGGCCTTGCTGGCGGCGCGCTTGGCGCGTTTCTGTTGCTTGGTTGGAGTGGCCATGGCTGATCCTGGGGTGTGGCTGAAAAAGTGCGCGTATTGAAGCGCAGTTGCCCGGGAAACCCAAGTGTTGCTGAAAGGGGCTGCACAGCAGCCCCGGCAATCTAGCTGGCTACCGCAGCCGGTTCATCCTCCTCGAACCCGCGCGATGCCCGGCCCACCAGCAATTCATCCGGTGCATGCGCCACGTGGTGGTCCTTGCCCGGGTAATCGAGCGAATGCAGGAAATGCCGGATGCAGTTGATCCGCGCGCGCTTCTTGTCATCCGACTTGATCACTGTCCATGGTGCATCGGCAGTATCGGTATGGAAGAACATCGCCTCCTTGGCTGCGGTGTAGTCCTCCCACTTGTCCAGTGACTTGATGTCGATAGGCGACAGCTTCCAGTGCTTGAGTGGGTCGTCCCGGCGCGAGATGAAGCGGCGCAGTTGCTCCTCGCGGTTCACTGAGAACCAGTACTTGAACAGCAGGATGCCGCTGTTGCACAGCATCCGCTCCAGGTCTGGCGTCTGGCGCATGAATTCGAGGTACTGCAAGGGCGAGCAGAACTCCATCACCTTCTCGACCCCGGCGCGGTTGTACCAGGAGCGATCGAAGAAGACCATTTCACCCGCCGTGGGCAGGTGCTGGATGTAACGCTGGAAGTACCACTGCCCCAGCTCCTGCTCGGAAGGCTTTTCCAGCGCGACGATGCGCGCACCCCGCGGGTTCAGGTGCTCCATGAAGCGCTTGATGGTGCCACCCTTGCCCGCCGCATCACGCCCCTCGAACAGGATCACCACGCGCTGGCCGGTTTCCTTCACCCAGCTCTGCACCTTCAGCAGCTCGATCTGCAGCGCGTGCTTGGCCTTTTCATAATCCTGGCGGCGCAGGCGGGTGCGGTACGGGTAATTGGCTGGCAGGCGCGCCGAGGTGCTGTCTTCATTGCTGCCCTTCGGGGCGCTGGCGACTTCCAGCGCGGCCGGGGCCTGGCTGACCTGGGTGATGGTGGGCTCAGGCTTGCGTTGGCGAGGGCGGCGCGTGCGGGGTGTGGTGGTGGCGCGGGTCGAGGATTCGCCCGGGGCGGGAAGCAGGAGGGTGGGTTCTTCGCTCATGGGGGTCCTTGCGAGGTTGGGCCGAATGTCCACCTGCAATTTTGAGTTCGAGCGAAACGGGGCTTGTTGATGCCGGTCAATGGCGGAGGGAATGGGGAGGGGAGCAAAAATCCAGGCAACAAAAAACCCGCACTAGGCGGGTTTCTTGTTGTCGCTTCGGGTAACTTTGCAACCACCAGAAGCTTGAAGGTGGTGCCCAGAGACGGAGTCGAACCGCCGACACGAGGATTTTCAATCCTCTGCTCTACCGACTGAGCTATCTGGGCGACGAGGTGAATTAAATAGATTTTCTGACGGCCCGTCAACGACTTTTTGAAAAAATTTTAAATTAATTCCGTCGCTTACGATTCGTGGGGTCATTCGGAGGGTGGAACGTAGCCTTCCGCCTGGGCGTATTCCTCGCCAGCGAAAAACTTGTCCATCTCGCCTTGGAGGAACTTGCGGTCCTCACCGTTCATCATGTTCAGGCGCTTTTCGTTGATCAGCATGGTCTGGTGTTTCTTCCAGTCTTCCCAGGCTTTCTCCGAGATGTGGTCGAAGATGTCCTGGCCTTTGGCGCCAGGGTAGGGCGGGCGCGCCAGGCCTGGGAGTTCTTCTTTGTACTTGCGGCACATCACGGTGCGGGTCATCGGGCTTCTCCTGCAATCAATTCGTCGGCCGCGCGTTTGAGCAGCTTCTTGACCGGGGCGGCGAGGCCCAGGCGCGGCGGGGTGGCGAGGTTATACCAGAGCCAGTCGGCCTCGACCACGTGCTGGCCGACCGGGTTGACGCGTACCAGCCAGGGCTCGATCACCAGCTGGAAGTGGCTGAAGGTGTGGGTCAGGCCGTCCAGCGCGCGGCTGCCAGCCAGGCGCAGGCCGTGCTGGTAGGCGAGGTCATCGAGCTGGGCGATGTCGTCGAGTTCCGGCAGGCTCCACAGGCCGCCCCACAGGCCGCTGGATGGGCGGCGATAAAGCAGGATGGCGCCTTCGTGGTTGGCCAGCAGCGGCATCAGCGTGCGCCGTTGGGGCAGCGCCTTGCGTGGCTTGGGCTCTGGGTAGCGGGTTTCTTCGCCGTGCAGGTGCGCTTCGCAGCCGCGCTGCAACGGGCAGATCAGGCAACTGGGCTTGCTGCGCGTGCACAGCGTCGCGCCCATGTCCATCATTGCCTGGGTGTAGTGGTTGGCACGCAGCTGCGGTGTAAAGCGCTCGGCCGTGGCCCACAGCTGGTTGGCCACCTTGGGTTCGCCGGGGTAGCCGGCCTGGGCGGTGTAGCGAGCCAGCACGCGCTTGACGTTGCCATCAAGAATCGGCGCGCGAATGCCCATGCTGATGCTGGCGATGGCGCCGGCGGTGGAGCGGCCGATGCCGGGCAACTCGGTGAGCTGTTCGACGCTGCGCGGAAATTCGCCGCCATGCTGCTCGACGACGATCTTCGCCGCCTTCTGCAGGTTGCGTGCGCGGGTGTAGTAGCCAAGGCCCGTCCACAGGTGCAGCACTTCGTCCTCCGGCGCTTCAGCCAGGGCCTGCACGGTTGGCAAGGCCTGCATGAAGCGGTCGAAGTAGTTGAGTACGGTGCTGACCTGGGTCTGCTGCAGCATGATTTCCGAAACCCATACCCGGTAGGGGTTGATGCCCTGTTGCCAGGGCAGGTCGTGGCGACCGTGCTGGTCGTACCAATCCAGCACGGCGCTGGAGAACTGCGCGGGGGTCATCGCTTGAACAGCCCCTTGAGTGCGTCTTTGAGTTCTGGGCTCACTTTGTCTCCGAGTTTTTCATCGATCTTGTCTTTCAGGCGGTTGCCGGCCAGCTTGGCCGCGACCTTGCCCAGGCCGTCCTGGTCCAGGCGGCAGGCCTTGGCGCCCAGCTCCAGCGGGCCACGGCAGCGCAGCGGCACTTCCACACCGACGAAGCGTTCGTTGACCTGGCAGGCCGGGTCGGGCATTGCGCGCTGGTCACCTTCGACGATCACGCCGACGTTGTAGTCCATGCCCAGCACGCGCAGGTCGAGGTCGCCATGGCCGTTGACGGTCAGGCCCGGGATGCGTGCCTTGAGGTCCGGGTTGCTGGCCACGCCATTGCGAATCACCAGGCTGCCGCGCAGTTCTTCGAACGGGGTGTCCTTGCCGCGTGGCTCGCCACTCAATGCCTTGCGGTTGAGGGTGGCGATGGCCTGGCAGAGTTGCTGTTCCAGGTTGGCGTTGACCAGCACGCCGTCGTTGATGGTGAAGTTTGCGCTGCCATTGAGGGTGTCGACCAGTGCCTTCTGGCTGTTACCGGTGGCGGTCAGATCACTGGTCAGGGTCAGCAGGCCTTTGACCGGTGGCGTCTGCTCCTTGCCTTCGGCCTTGATGAAGTGCTCGACCGGGACCCGGTTGATCTTGGTGTTGATACCCATCTGTGGCACGGCAGGGCGCACATCGACATTACCCTTGGCTTCGAAGGTGCCGTTGTAGAGGCCGCCACGCAGGGTTTGCAATGTCAGCAGGCCGCCTTGGCCGGTGGCCTGCAGTTGCGCATCGCTGATCGGAAGTTTGTCCAGGGTCAGCGAGCCGAAGGCCAGGTCGGCCTGCAGGTCGAGTACCCGCAGGCGGTCGACCGGCAACAGCTTGTCGTCGCTCCAGGCCAACTGGGTCGGGGCGTTGGGCAGCGGTGTGCTGCCAGCAGCGGCTACGGCTGTGGCTTCCTGCTGTTGGACCTCGGCCTGGCGTGCGGCAGTGGCACCCTTGGCCTCTTCGCTCTTGGCCGGCATGTACCGATCAGCGTCGAACTTGTCGCCTTTTAGCTGCAGGCGCAGGGCCTGCTTGGCGAAGTCTTCGACGGCCACGCGGCCGGTGAAGGTGCTTTCGTCCAGCTTCACGGCCAGGTCGGCCAGTGTCAGGCTGGTTGGCGTGCCTTGCAGCCGGGTCACCAGCTCCAGCTTGCCGAATGCCGCCGGGTCGGTGGTGGCCGGTAGCGGGTGGCCGATGCCGTCGAGGAAGGTGCGCAGGTTGAACTGGGCGATGGACAAGCCGCCGCTCAGTTGCGGTGCCTTGTCGAGGTCACGCAGGTTCAGTTCGCCGAGGGCGCGCAGCTGGTTGGCCGACACCTTGAGGCCGTTCCACGAGGCCACGTTGGCGCCCATGTCGACCAGCAACTGGCCTTGGGCGCCGAAGGTGACGGTCTTGCCAGCGGTAGGTTCGCCCGACGTTTCGCCGGTCAGGCGCATGTCTTCGAAGTTGTAGCGCTTGAGCTTGCGATCGAAACGCAATTCGCCGGCCAGCTCGGTACGGGCCTTGATGGCTGGCTGGCTGGCGCTGAGGAAGGCGCTGGCCTTGAGGGCGATATTGGTGCCTTCGTGGACCGGGCCGGTGCTCAGCTGGATGCTTTCGGCGCTGTAGCTCTGACCGCTTTTGGCATCGGTGTACTGCACCCGGGCGTTGTTCACGGTGAGGCTGTCGATGTCCAGTTTGACGGCGCGTTCGCCGCCGCTTTCGGCAGGTTTGGCGGGTTGTTCGGCAGGTGCCTGGGTCGGCGCAGTGGCGGTGCCCTCGCTTGCAGCCGGTAGCGGCTTGCCGATGTCCTCCCAGTTGCCGTGGCCGTTTTCGTCACGTGCCAAGGTCAGGTTGAGGCCTTCGACGCGAACATCGCTCATCTGCACTTCACGGCGCAGCAATGGCAGCACGCGTACCGAGAGGCCGAGCATCTGCAGGTCAGCGAACGGTTCTTTGGGTTTGGTCAGGGTGGCGATGCTGGCTTCGTGCAGCTCCAGGCCCAGCCAGGGGAACAGGCTCCAGCCGATGTCGCCGTTGAGGGTCAGCTCGACGTGGGCCTTGTCGCGCGCCAGTTGGCGGATCTCGTCTTTGTAGTCGTTGGGATCGAAGAGGTGGGTCAGGGCGAAGCCCAGCGCCACAATGATCAGCAGCAACCCGAGAAGCCCCAGTCCCAGGATTTTGCCGAACGCTTTCATGGGCGAGTCCTTGTAGTCCGTAGTGTGAATTCCGAACGCCAGAGTATAGCGCCGCAGGGGTGTGCCCTGCGTATTCGACTAGCGATGCAGGGCATTTCCAATGATTGTGAGATTCGACAGTTGTGGTTTTGGCAGTTCCTTCGGCGCTGGATTCTTCGCGGCACGCCCGCTCCCACAGGTGCTGCAGCGCACTCGAGAGCTGTGGAAGTCCTGTGGGAGCGGGCGAGCCCGCGAAGAGGCCGGCATAGAAATACCGATTCAGCCACGCGGAAAATAACGATATCAGATTGCTTTCATGTCATCTGCGAACTGGTACCCTTGTGCCGCTTTGCGGAGCGACCGCGACCCATTGTCGCGGGCCGTTACCCAGGGAAAAGGCCAGTTCGCCCTGCGTGCGAGAACAAGAGCCCGGGACGCCATCCGCGAGCACTGTCTACCTACAAAAGGATCGAATCCATGAGCAGTACAATCGCGGCAGGGGGGCTGGCCAGCGCGCCGAGCTTCCTGTCGAAGGAGCGCATCATCGCCCGCCCGGGCTTCAACCGTTGGCTGGTCCCGCCAGCCGCCTTGGCCATCCATCTGTGCATCGGCATGGCCTATGGCTTCTCGGTGTTCTGGCTGCCACTGTCGCAAGCCATCGGCATCACCGCGCCAGTCGCCTGTTCGGCGGACATGGGCTTCATCGCCCGCCTGTTCAGCGCCGAGTGCGATTGGCCGATCTCGATGCTGAGCTGGATCTACACCCTGTTCTTCGTCTTCCTCGGTTGCTCGGCGGCGGTGCTGGGCGGCTGGCTGGAACACGCAGGCCCCCGCAAGGCTGGCCTGGTGTCGGCGCTGTGCTGGTGCGGCGGCATGTTGATCTCGGCGATCGGCGTGAAGACCCACCAGCTGTGGCTGATGTGGCTGGGCTCCGGCGTTATCGGTGGTATCGGCCTGGGCCTGGGCTACATTTCGCCGGTCTCGACCCTGATCAAGTGGTTCCCGGACAAGCGAGGCATGGCCACCGGCATGGCGATCATGGGCTTCGGTGGTGGCGCCATGGTTGGCGCACCCTTGGCCACCGCGCTGATGGGCCACTTCGGCAACGAGCATGAAGTGGGTGTGTGGCAGAGCTTCGTCGCCATGGCCGCGATCTACTTCGTGTTCATGACCGCCGGTGCCTTGGCTTACCGCGTGCCGCCGACCGGCTGGAAGCCTGAAGGCTGGACTGCCCCGGCGAAAAAAGCCGGTAATGGCATGGTCACCGACCGCCACGTGCACGTCAGCGTCGCCTGGAAAACCCCGCAGTTCGCCTTGGTCTGGCTGGTGCTGTGCCTGAACGTCTCGGCCGGCATCGGCATCCTCGGCATGGCGTCGCCGCTGCTGCAGGAGGTGTTCGCCGGCAAATTGCTGGGCAACGCGCTGAGCTTCAGCGAGCTGAACGCCGCGCAGCTGGCGCAGATCGCCGCCATCGCCGCCGGTTTCACCGGCCTGTTGAGCCTGTTCAATATCGGTGGCCGCTTCTTCTGGGCATCGTTCTCCGACTACATTGGCCGCAAGAATACCTACTTCGCCTTCTTCGCCCTGGGCGTTGGCCTCTACAGCCTGGTGCCGAACATGGGCCACCTGGGCAACGTGGCGCTGTTCGTGGCGGCGTTCTGCATCATCCTGTCGATGTACGGCGGTGGCTTCTCTACCGTACCGGCGTACCTGGCCGACCTGTTCGGTACGCAGATGGTCGGCGCCATCCACGGTCGCCTGCTGACCGCCTGGGCTGCTGCCGGCGTGCTGGGCCCGGTGCTGATCACCTACCTGCGCGAGTACCAGCTGGCGGCGGGTGTGGAACGTGCAGCGGCCTACGACATGACCCTGTACATCCTCGCCGGCCTGCTGGTGCTGGGCTTCATCTGCAACATGCTGATCCGCCCGGTGGCCGACAAGTACTTCATGACCGATGCCGAACTGGCTGCCGAACGTGCGTTGAGCCACGACAAAGGCGCTGACGGTGCCCGTTCGCTGGAGTGGCATGCTGCGCCGGGTAGCCTGCCGCTGGTGCTGCTGGCCTGGGCTGTGGTGGTGATTCCGCTGGCGTGGGGCGTGTGGGTTACCCTGCAGAAGACTGCTGTGCTGTTCCATTGATGTAGCTGCACTGGGGGCGCTGCGCGCCCCTTTCGCGACACAAGGCCGCTCCTACAGGGGCCGCGTGGACCTCGAGATCGCGCGGTCCCTGTAGGAGCGGCCTTGTGTCGCGATGGGCTGCAAAGCAGCCCCACTTCCCTGGTTGTATAGACCTGTAGGCCTCTCCGGCCCCGTAATTCCTTGCCATGCCATATGTCATCCGCGTTTCAAGCTGGCGCGTTCTGGGCCTATAATGGAGCCCTTTTCGCCCAATGATTTTGCGGAGCTGGTGATGGTCGAACGTAAGGCTTCCGTCGAGCGCAATACCCTGGAAACCCAGGTCAAGTGCTCGATCAACCTCGATGGCAGTGGCAAGGCCCGATTCGATATCGGTGTGCCTTTCCTTGAACACATGCTGGACCAGATCGCCCGTCATGGGCTGATCGATCTGGATATCGAGTGCAAGGGTGACCTGCATATCGACGATCACCATACCGTCGAAGACGTCGGTATCACCCTGGGCATGGCATTCGCCCAGGCCATCGGCGACAAGAAAGGCATCTTCCGCTACGGCCACGCCTACGTGCCGCTGGACGAAGCGCTGTCGCGCGTGGTCATCGACTTCTCCGGCCGCCCAGGCCTGCAGATGCATGTGCCGTACACCCGCGCCACGGTTGGCGGCTTCGATGTCGACCTGTTCCAGGAGTTCTTCCAGGGCTTCGTCAACCACGCCCTGGTGACCCTGCACATCGACAACCTGCGTGGCCACAACACCCACCACCAGATCGAAACCGTGTTCAAGGCTTTCGGCCGCGCCCTGCGCATGGCTGTGACCCTCGACGAGCGCATGGCCGGGCAGATGCCGTCGACCAAAGGGTGCCTGTAAATGCAGACGGTAGCCGTAATCGACTATGGCATGGGCAACCTGCACTCGGTGGCCAAGGCGCTTGAGCACGTCGGCGCCGGCAAGGTGCTGGTCACCAGCGACGCTGCGGTGATCCGCGAGGCTGACCGTGTGGTGTTCCCAGGCGTGGGTGCGATTCGTGACTGCATGGCCGAAATCCGCCGCCTGGGCTTCGACAGCCTGGTGCGTGAAGTGAGCCAGGACCGCCCGTTCCTCGGCATCTGCGTCGGCATGCAGGCGCTGCTCGACCATAGCGAAGAGAACGAAGGCGTCGACTGCATCGGCCTGTTCCCTGGCCAGGTGCGCTTCTTCGGCAAAGACCTGAAAGAAGACGGCGAGCACCTGAAGGTGCCGCACATGGGCTGGAACGAAGTCAGCCAGACCATCGACCACCCGCTGTGGCACGACATTTCCGACCGCGCGCGCTTCTATTTCGTGCACAGCTACTACATCAATGCCGGCAAGCCGGGCCAGGTAGTCGGCCGTGGCCACTATGGCGTCGACTTTGCCGCCGCGCTGGCCGATGGCTCGCGCTTTGCCGTGCAGTTCCACCCGGAGAAGAGCCACACCCATGGCCTGCAGCTGCTGCAGAACTTCGTCGCCTGGGACGGGCGCTGGTAAATGAGCCGCTCGAAGACCAAGGCCCCGATCATCACCCTGGCTCCCGAAGAGGAACGCGAGGCGCTCGACACGCTCAAGCGCTTTCTGGAAGACCGCTTCGAGCTGCAGCTGGGGTCGTTCGAAGTGGCCGAGGTCCTTGAGCTGTTCAGCAAAGAAATTGCACCCCATTACTACAACAGGGCGATTGCCGATGTTCAGCTGCACCTCAAGGAGCGGTTCGAGAGCATCGAAAGCGATCTCTGGGCGCTCGAGAAGCCCTGAAACCCCAAGAACAGACAGGTTCCCAAGATGCTGATTATCCCCGCTATCGATCTGAAGGACGGTGCCTGCGTGCGCCTGCGCCAGGGCCGCATGGAAGACTCCACGGTATTTTCCGACGACCCGGTGAGCATGGCCGCCAAGTGGGTCGAAGGTGGCTGCCGCCGCCTGCACCTGGTCGACCTCAACGGCGCCTTCGAAGGCCAGCCGGTCAACGGTGAAGTGGTTACCGCCATCGCCAAGCGCTACCCGAACCTGCCGATCCAGATCGGCGGCGGCATCCGCTCGCTGGAAACCATCGAGCACTACGTCAAGGCCGGCGTCAGCTACGTGATCATCGGCACCAAGGCGGTCAAGCAGCCTGAGTTTGTCGCCGAAGCGTGCAAGGCCTTCCCGGGCAAGGTCATCGTCGGCCTGGACGCGAAAGACGGCTTCGTCGCCACCGACGGTTGGGCCGAAGTCAGCTCGGTGCAGGTCATCGACCTGGCCAAGCGTTTCGAGGCCGATGGCGTCTCGGCGATCGTCTACACCGACATCGCCAAGGACGGCATGATGCAGGGCTGCAACGTGCCGTTCACCAAGGCGCTGGCCGAAGCCACGTCGATCCCGGTGATCGCCTCGGGCGGTATCCACAACCTGGGCGACATCAAGGCCCTGCTGGACGCCAAGGCCCCAGGCATCATCGGTGCCATCACCGGCCGTGCCATCTACGAAGGCACCCTCGATGTCGCCGAGGCCCAGGCCTTCTGCGACAACTACCAAGGCTGAGGACTGAACCATGGCACTGGCCAAGCGCATCATCCCTTGCCTGGACGTGGACAACGGCCGGGTGGTCAAGGGCGTCAAGTTCGAGAACATCCGTGATGCCGGTGACCCGGTAGAAATCGCCCGTCGCTACAATGAGCAGGGTGCCGACGAAATCACGTTCCTCGACATCACTGCCAGCGTCGACGGCCGCGACACCACCCTGCATACCGTCGAGCGCATGGCCAGCCAGGTGTTCATCCCGCTGACCGTGGGCGGTGGCGTGCGCACCGTGCAGGACATCCGCAACCTGCTCAACGCCGGTGCCGACAAGGTTTCGATCAACACCGCCGCGGTGTTCAACCCGGAATTCGTTGGCGAGGCAGCGGACCGTTTTGGTTCGCAGTGCATCGTCGTTGCGATCGACGCCAAGAAGGTGTCCGGGCCTGGTGAAGCACCACGCTGGGAGATCTTCACCCACGGTGGGCGCAAGCCGACCGGGCTGGATGCCGTTGAATGGGCGAAGAAGATGGAAGGCCTGGGGGCAGGCGAGATCCTGCTGACCAGCATGGACCAGGACGGCATGAAGAACGGCTTCGACCTGGGCGTAACCCGTGCCATCAGCGACGCGCTGGGGATTCCGGTGATTGCTTCGGGGGGTGTGGGTAACCTGCAGCACCTGGCTGACGGGATTCTGGAAGGGCATGCCAGCGCGGTGCTGGCGGCCAGTATCTTCCACTTTGGTGAGTACACCGTGCCGGAGGCCAAGGCTTATATGGCTTCGCGCGGGATTGTCGTTCGCTGAAATATTGATTGGGGCTGCTTTTCAGCCC